>JBIKVD010000064.1:0-15104 GCA_044357055.1 Oligoflexales bacterium
TGGTGATTAAAACCCCGGCAACAGCAGCCAGGGCCGCGCCAAGCACAAATACAAACGAAATCACCCGGTCGGTATTGACTCCCAAATTCCTCGCCATCCAGGGATCTTGTTGAGTCGCCCGACTCGCGCGTCCTAACCTCGTTTTTTGGATAAGAAACCACGTGGCCGTCATCACGAGCAGCGAAACGAAAACGATAGCCATTTGCACATGGGTGATCTGCAAAAAGTCGCTCTCACTGCCGATCCGAAATTGGCCCGCAACCAAAGTGGGAACCCCCTGGTTTCGCGCTCCTTGCCCCAACTGGACATAGGCCTGCAGCGCAAGTGAGACGCCAATGGCGGATATCAGAGGAGCCAATCGGCCTGCCTTTCTCAGAGGCTTATAGGCCAACCTTTCAATGGCAAAGCCGGCTAAAGCCGCTAAAAAAATCGTCATGATCAGAACCAAGGAAAGCTTCAAGGCTAAGGCGTCTACCCCTAACCAAGTTAAAAGCGCTAAGGAAATGGCCGAGATATAGGCGCTAATCATATAAACTTCGCCATGAGCAAAGTTAATCATGCCGATGATTCCATAGACCATAGAGTAGCCGATGGCAATCAGGCCATAGGCACAGCCCAAAACAATTCCGTTTACAAATTGCTGTCCAAAAATATAGGGATCCATGAGCTAGCGACTATTTCCTATCCATAGGTTCATGCCTCCCCTGGGCGCACTAGAAAAGTGCCTAGGGCGGAAAGTTATCAGAGGCTCTTACTAGTCGCAAAGGTCTTGTCAACTTCTGCATACTTGCCCTGCTCATCCCATTTATAGATGACATAGTCCATCGTGGTTAGATCTCCTATCTCATTCCATCCCCTCTTGCCCATAATGGTTTGCACGGGATTCTTCTTCAGCCAAGTCGCTAACTCTTCGCCCTTGTTGGTGCCAAGCGCTTCAAAAGCAGCCGCGACTACTTGCAAAGTAGCATAGGAATAAAGCGTGTAGCCCTCGGGTTCATAACCAGACTTGCGGAAATTCTTTAACGTCTCTTGACTCTCTGGGAGCTTGCGGGCATCTGCCGAAAATGTCATGTAAACACCTTGAGCAAATTTTGGTCCGCCTGCCACCGTGACAAAATCATTCGAGACAATCCCATCACCGCTGACAAAAGCTGCAGTAAGTCCCTGCTCCCTCATTTGCCTTACTAAGGGACCAGCTTCACTATGCAAACCGCCAAAATAAACCGCATCAGCTCCCGCAGCTTTGATCTTGGTTACAAGTGCGTTAAAATCCTTTTCCCCCCGGGTCAAACCCTCGTAAAGCACTTCTGTGATACCCAGCTTTTTCATATGAGCCCGCATCGCATCTGCTAGCCCTTGCCCGTAGGTGTCTTTGTCATGAACCACTGCAACCTTTTTTGCCCCCAGTTGTTTGACGAGGAATTCCGCGGCCACAACACCTTGCTGATCGTCCCTGCCACAAGTTCTCAGTAACGTAGGCAGCTTTCGCTCCGTGATCTGTGGATTGGTCGAGGCGGGGGTAATATTCAAAATATCGGCCTGATCGTAAACTTCGGAGGCCGGCATAGTCGAAGAGGAACAAAAATGTCCAATAACCGCATCCACTTTGTCTTTGTCCACGATTCTGTTAGCAACGGACTTTGCTTGTTTTGGCTCACAAGCATCGTCGGCCTTGACGATGCGAATTTTTAGACCTTTGATGCCACCTCTCGCATTGATATCTACAGCCGCCTGCTCGGCGCCTTTCAACAATTGTTCCCCAAAAGCAGCTGAAGGCCCTGTATGGGGGCCTGCCACTCCAATAACCCACTCCTTACGTGACTGATCTTCCTTTGCAAAAGCCGCCGAGGAGACTAATCCCAAAAGACAGAAGCCGGCAAGAATCCAAAGACTCGCCCCTTCCCTCATGGAAACACAGGCTGGAAAACGGAATTTTGCTGCATGACTTGGTAGTTTGCTCTTGTAGTTAGGGATCATGGTCTCTCCTGTGGATGGGTCTCTTCGACCGCCCAATCATGTCAATGGGTTCATGATTTGTTTTGCATAACCCAAACTTAATGGCAGCATCACAAAAAGTAAATGACCGATTGTGTCATTGTGAATCAAGACAATCCGGGATCGCGCAGGGCTTGCAAGAAAAGCTGGGCTCGGGGCGGCAGAAGCGCCTGCTGACTGTGTAGCTTATTTGCCACCCTTAAAACCTCGCGCTCAAAAGAAAGCTCCTCCAATCTCGCGAAGCGACTGAAATTGTCCAGGCTGACCTGAAAATGCAGTCCAAGAGCCTGATAGAAAAGTGACTCAATGGCCTGAGGGAGCCGTTCAAGTTCCAAAAAAGCATCTTGTTCCGCTTGGTTTCTTCCTTCCGCAGCGTACCAGTAGCCATAGTCAATTTTTTGCCGACGAGATTTTCCTGCTATGCACCAATGACTAATCTCATGGAGGGCACTTTGAGGCGACTGTCCAAGAAAGACGAGGCGATGAAAAGGAAACCAGGGAGTGGAAGGCAAGTACAAGGGCTCGCGGCCACCTTCTAAAATCAGCGTCTTCTCCGTCAAAAAAAATTGACGATGAAAGGCTGCGACAACAACTTCTTTTACCTTGATGTCCATAAAAGGCGCAACAAAAGGTTCCCTTGACTAAACGTAGCTGAGACAGGCGATGAACATCAACGAGCTTAAGAGAAGACTCCCTTGGGTTGCGGACCCAACGCCCGCAACCCAAGGAGTACATTCAGTAGCCCATATCCGCCATTTTACGCATCGTTTTCAATAGGCGCTTTCGCGCGGCAATCGCTTTACGCTTGCGCTTAATAGATGGCTTCTCGTAGTGCTGGCGCTTTTTCAATTCGCTCATCACACCAGCTTTCTCGACCTGCTTCTTAAACTGCTTTAGAAGACGATCGACGCCATCACCATCTCTTGACCTAATTCCCGGCATTTTTCGGATCCTTTCGCTATTTCGAGCCTATAATGAAAAAGAGGCTTACGAATGTTTTGTACTTAGTTATTTTTCTATCTGAACCTAGAATTGTCTCACAAGACTTTCTTACTTTCGCCGGGTCCAATCCCATCCACCCTAATGATTTTCACCCCCAAACATGAAGCTTAGCGGGAGATTTGACCGGTCCCAAAACAAGACCCCTTTTATGTCATGTTCTTAGGTGACATTGCAACCGTCATCTCGGATCAACTAGGGACCCCTTCTAACCTCGTCTCAGACCATTTCTCGAAGGGATTCACTGGGACGATCTAACCCACCCAAATGAAACATAAATCCTGCTACAATGGACCATCACTCGGATGCCTGTAAAGGACAGCCATTATGGCATATTTACAAAAAACCAACCTATCTCGGTTTCAACACATATCCTATGAAAGGAGAGCCCCCCCGTGGCCTTAGCAAAAAAAGTCCTATTTGCATCATGCGTCATGATGTCATGTGGCCTTGCAAAGAAAGGGGACACCGCAACCCAGGAGCTAGCGCCTGCTCCTTTAACGCTAACTGCGGATTCGGTAAGTTTTACCCAGTACTGCCAAAGTAGCCCGGCTGATCCCATCGTCAGCTCCGTACTCGCACATCTGTTCTCGAGCCCTGATCCGATGTTCTGCGCGCAAGCCGAAGCTCGGCTCGCACAAGTGCAACAGCTCAACCTGCGAGGTCGTGGTATCGAATCCCTTGAAACACTCCGCTATCTAACCAATCTTCTCTGGCTCGATCTGGGCGAAAATCCCCTGCAAGAAGTTCACGGACTCTCACATTTAGTTTCCTTAGAGGCCCTTTGGTTGGACAATTCTAGTTTGGGAAGCACAGCGCCTCTGGCGGCACTACTCCAACTGCGTTCCATCGACCTGCGCAACACAGAAATCACTCGAATGGAGGGGCTAAGTGCACTGAGCCAGCTGCAAAAACTAAATATAAGTCAAAACACCCTGGAAGATGTTCATTTTCTCAGCCGATTAGTCAATTTGCGCTGGCTGTCCGCCGCTTCCGTTGGATTGACGCAGCTTCAGCCTATTGTCTTCTTGACCCGCCTGCAATACCTCGATTTAAGGGACAACTTGTTAGAAGACCTGAGCCCCTTAGCAAAACTGCCTGACTTACTGAGTCTTGATGCCATGGGAAACCCTCTCAGCAATTTGCCGCAAGACGAAGTCACCTGCCCCACACAAGGTGATATCAACCCCGCTCTGCGCTCCTTTTGCCGCCTCTTGCCGCAGTAGCCTTCGCCCCCCGCTCGCTCTAGCGACCGACTGCGACCTGAAACCATTTTCAATCTGATCTATACGATTGGTGATAAACGTCTTAGAGTATTCATCGACCAGAGCAAGATCATATTGCCAGGCGATTTTGATTCCATAAGATACAGAGGCTTCCACCCATGCAAACAACTCAGAAAACCCATGCTCTGGTGTGTCTAAACATTGGGAGCCCCGATTCTCCTAGCCCGGCTTCCGTGCGCAAATACTTGACGCAATTTCTAACCGATCCCAGAATCATCGACATCCCGCCGATCAGCCGACATCTTTTGGTCCGCGGTATCATTGCCCCCACGAGGAGTCGCCGCAGCGCGGCAGCCTATCAAAAGGTTTGGATGACAAACTCATCAGATGAGAGCCAAAAGTTGAGCGGCGCACCACTGATCCACTTCTCTGATGCCTTCTGCCGTAAACTCTCGCAAAATTTGCCAGCCCATGTGCTATGTGTACCTGCCATGAGATATGGCTCCCCCAGCATTCCGAATGTCATTCATAGCATCAAAGCTTTGGGTATCCGCCAGGTGACACTGGCTCCAATGTTTCCTCAATATGCGGCCGCCTCAACAGGCTCTGCCTTAGCTTCGTTCATGGATCATTGGAGTCATTCTTGGGACCAAGACCAACTTATTCTTCGCACCCTACCTCCCTTTTTTGCTGAGGCCATGTATGTGGATTCCTGGGTCCTCAACTACCAGAAATATGCGAAACACAAGCCTTTTGATCATATTGTCTTTAGCTTTCACGGGCTACCGGAACGGCAAATCCGTAAAAGCGACCCAAGTGCCAGCCACTGCCTCAGCGGTCAGGATTGCTGCGCAAACCCTAGCAAGGAAGTTTTACAACGTTGCTACCGAGCTCAATGTTTCGCCAGCGCCCACGCAATTGCTACCCAACTACAATTGCGCAAAGATCAATACTCCGTGTCCTTTCAGTCACGGTTGGGACGCACCCCCTGGATCAAGCCTTATACGACCGAATTACTGCAACAGCTTCGTGAGCAAGGAAAGAAGAACGTGCATGTTTTTTGTCCTGCCTTTGTTGCCGATTGCTTGGAAACCCTTGAAGAGGTCGGCATAGGATTGAGGGAAGATTGGCAGCATCACGGTGGGGAAGAACTGCTACTGATTCCTAGCCTCAACGACGAAAATCACTGGGTGGAAAACTTCGCCAAGTGGATCCTAAAGATGGACTTCCTCCAAGTCTAGTCGATTCCCTGGCCACGGAAGTAGCAACGAAAAGTGGCGTTTAATAATGCTTAACGTGAAGGCCTGGGAGGGCCCGCTTTTTCCCCCTGGGATTCTTTCTTCAGACGGGCTTTGGGGTTCTTCCATTCTAATATTTCCTGGCGCTGCTTCAGCCAAAAAGCTTTGGCCGAGAGGGCCACTTTTGGACCAAACGAATAAAGGGCCAAGGCCAACAACGGCCAAATTAAAAACGCTGGGCGCAATAAAGATCTCCAGAAATTGCGCCCCCTTTGCATACGCCGAACTTCACTCATGTGGCGGCGTTGTTTCGAATGAATCCGAAATATGCCACTAAAGCCGCTTGGTTTTTGTTCTGGACGCTGGGGTTCAAATTCCACAAATTGCGCTGGGGCAGGGTGAGGAACCGCCCTCTGCTTCTTATCGGGTAAGGATACCGGCAGCTCGCTGAAGATTTTTAGCGTGGGATAAGAGCTTTTTGGTGGCTCTTCTTCTTGCCAAGGACCTTGATTTTTGTCGCTACCTTGATCCGAACTCATCTAGCAACCACCTTTTCTGACATCATCGACGAGAGTCATTTCCTTGAGGTCCTGAAACTGACACAGCTTAGTTGGCTTCCAATATCTCTTTGGGCTTACGGCGTTGAATGCGCAATGCAGCAAAGAACGAAAAAGCACTCCCACCTACCATAGCCACCACCAATAGACCCGCGAGCATCCCCCAATCTGGTTGGGTCCATCTTTCAAAGATAACCTTGCTCAGGGCATTAGCAATACCAATACTCACGAAGGATCCCAGGGCCAGTCCCATTAACAATAAGGCCATCGTCTCAAAGACAATGGTCGCCAAGAGCGCCGACGATCTCATACCCAAGGCTCGCAGCAATGTGTATTCCCACTGCCTGCGCTGCAACTGAAAATTGACCAGAATAAAAAGCAGCATAAAACCTGACATCATGGCCATGATAGCAACGATTTCCAATACCTGACTCATCGCATTGATAAGTCCACTTAATTTCTCAGAGATATTTTTTACATCCAAAACCGAGACATTGGGAAAGCGTTCAACCATTGCGGTTTGAACCTGGTCACGCTGATCTCCAGGAACTCCCAGAACGCCAGCAATCCAAGTTTTCGGCGCATCGTCTAGCACACCAGAAGGAAACACGATAAAGAAATTTGGTTGAAAGGATACCCATTTCACTTCGCGGATATTGAGAATGCGGCCACTCACCTCCACACCACCGATATCAAAGATCAGTTGATCGCCAAGTCCGACACGCAGGCGTTCTGCAAAACGCCTTTCAATGGAGAGGTAACTCTGTTCGTTTATCTTTGCACCCATTTCAAGAAAGGATGGTCCTAGAATGATTTTTTCACTGGCAAAGGGCTCATCCCGAAACGTGAGGTTATAGCCCCTATTTCTGCTACCTTCTGAACGTTCATCTTCACGAGTTTCCAACCCCTCTTCCGTGTACTCGTTGCGCAGAATCTCGCCGTTAATAGCGGTCATCCTTGCCCGGACCAAGGGAGAAAGATAATCAAGTTTCAAACCTTTGCCCGTAAGCAGACTCCGCAAATCTTCAACCTGTTCATCTTGAATATCAAAGAGAAAAAAATCCGGACGCCCTTCGCTAGTGACGAAGAACTCATCGGCTATGGCGGTTTTAAGGTGGGGTATCAATGTCAAAAGAACAAAACTTAAACCTAAAGCAACGATGGCCAAAAGTGAAATGGTTGGATACCGAACGAGCGTCCGAGTTGCAAACGCAATTGAGAGCTGTTTGCTGGCATAGAACTGTCGCAAAAATCTAAGCAGCAGCCAGCCACCTCCAGCAAAGCTACCAATGGCGACCACCATCCCAAGACCAAACCAAGACCCTACGACAATGGATTTACTGACCAAAACGGCACTGCCCCAGATAAAAAGGGCTGTGGGTAAATACCACAGCCAAGATCTTCTCAGCGTTAACTGCGTTGCCGCCTCGCCCAGAAGAATGTGCGCTGGTTTCAGCCGCAAAGCTGCATGAAGCGGTGGGGCCGACGCCAGTAAGCTGGCCACCAGACCATATGCGAGACAGATGGCAAAACTCGCCAGGCTCGCCTTAGCTTGCAACTGAAAAGGCAAGAAGGGCGAAAGCAGCGTAAAAAACCAAGGCAAGGCTAAGGCGGAAATAAGCCAAGCTATGAGCGCTGAAATGGATGCTAGCACCAAAATTTGACCAACATAAAGGCTAGCGGCTTCGCGTCTCAACAAGCCCAAGGCATTCATAATGGCTAAGTCAGGTAATTTCTCTTGAATATAGCTGCGAACCAAGAAAGCAAGGGCTAAGCCCGCCAGGAAGAGCGCCGTCAAAGCCACTAGGCCGAGGTAATCATTTAAGTACTGGTAAAGCCGGGTTGTCCCCTCACCTGACTCATTGTGTGTACTCACGCGAATGGATGGATCTTTGACCGCACGCGAAATCTCCGACTTCAAGGTGCTAAGGAAATCACTTTCGCCGGAAGTATCGAAGAATTCATAGAAGTAAGCATCCCTAACTGTGCTACCAAACTGTATCAATCCAGTTTCCTGAACTGTGGCCAGATCCACGTACAAACGTGGCGCCATTGCCACACTACCAAAAGACATAGCCACGTCGTCAGCAATTGTATGGCTGATAACATACGATTTTTTCCCCAGGGTCAAAGAATCCCCGACGCTTGCTCCTGACTGAGTCAATAGCTCGGGAGCCATCCAAACGCCCTCGCCAAGTCCGACCGAATGAGAATCGACGGCTGCTTCCTTCCCCGCACCAAGCTCTGACAAGAGCATAATCTTGCCGACCAAGGGATAGGCAGAACTGATGGCATGCACTTCAATGAGGCGACTGCTTTCCCCTAGCCGTACCATCGAAAAAAAACTTTTGCGTTCAGCACGTTTGTACTTGATTCCTTTCGCGACAAGAAGATTGTCTATTGTTTGTAATTGATCGTCCGAGATCGCTAAGCGCGATTGCACTGAAAGATCAGCTGTATGAATGGCTCTAGATCTTTGGGCAAGATCTTTATTGACACTTTCTTTGACGGAACTGAGCAGGCCAAATGCAAAGAGCCCGAGCGTCAAACTAATGCCATACAGGATGGCAAAACGAGGGCTTCCGCGCAAATCTCGCCAAAATGTCCGAAGAAAAAACTTCATGAAAAGGCATCGTCCTTTAGTTGTCCTGCTAGCAGGCGCAGACGTCTGCCACAATGGGAAGAAGCCCATTCGTCATGAGTTACCAGAATCAAAGTTGCCTGTTTCTCTCTCACTAAGCGAAAAAGCAGCTCAATGACTTGGCGCCCAGTCTGTTCGTCGAGATTCCCCGACGGCTCATCCGCGAAGAGAATATCGGGCTGACTGACCAAAGCTCGCGCAATAGCGACTCGCTGTTTTTCCCCGCCACTTAACTGAGCGGGATAGTGCTGACCCCGATCCTGCAGCCCCACCTCCTGCAACGCCTTCGCTGCGGCTTGCCAGTCCGGTTTCCCGCGAATCCAAAGGGGCACCATGACATTTTCCAGAGCGGTAAAATGTTTAAACAAATGAAATTGCTGAAAGATGATACTGATATGCTCGCTGCGAAATCGAGCGAGCTCATCTTCGCTAATATGTGATATGTCGCTATCCTTAATAATGATCTGTCCTTTGTCGGGACTGTCCAAACCCGCTAATAGAGACAGCAAGGTGGATTTTCCTGAACCGGATCTGCCCACAATCGCGATGGTCTCGCCTTTGGCAACCTGCAAGTCCAGGGATTTCAACACTTCGATTGCGGTATCGCCTTGCTGATATTCGCGGCTAAGCGCTTTCGCTTCTAAGATCCATTCGCTCATGGCCTTTATCCTCCTGCTGCCTTTGGTTTCTCCAGCACGAGCTCTTTTTGGATACTCTGAAAAACATACTCCGCTATTTTTTGATGCCCCTTCTCATTTGGATGAATGCCATCCGCCAGATTTAACTCCGCCACGCCCCCAACACCCTCGAGGAGAAAAGGGATCAAAGGGAGCTCATGTTCTTTTGCTAAGTCTTGGAACATTTTTCGAAAATTTGTCGTATATTCTAACCCGTAATTGGGCGGTAACATCATGCCCGCAAGAATAACCTTAACACCTTGGACCTTTGCCAGTTGAATGGACTCAGAGAGATTCTTCTGACTTTGCTCTAGCTTTAATCCTCGAAGCCCATCATTAGCTCCTAAGGCTAAAATCAAGAGATCCGGTTTTTGTTTCAAAAACCAGCGCATGCGCGAGGGGCCGCTGGCCGTCGTTGAGCCGCTAATGCTTGCACTTACCACTTTATATTTGTAGCCGTGCTCTCGTATGATTGTCTCAAGTTTCTGAGGATAAGCTGCAGCGGCACTGACGCCATAGCCGTCCGAAATGGAATCTCCCATCACGACCAAGACTCGCTCACTAGCCAAAGCAAAGTCAGACGCTAGCCAAAAAGACGCAATACATAGCAGCCGTGACAAGCTCATCTTGTGCCTTCTGTTTTCATGGGTTCTATATATAAACGTTAACAGACGAATGATGATGCCAATAAGTTTAACATGAAAACTTGTAGGGTACTCAAGATGAATGGACATTAAGATCGGTCCGGCCTATGACTGTCCGCGCTCCATTCTCACTCTGCCTAGGAGCGGGAGTTCGCCGTCAAAGTTCAAATTAAGGTATCGTCATGGGCACCAACAATATGCCAAGTCTTTCGAGAAATGGCCTCTGGGCACTGATCCTTGCCTACACCTCATGGGGCTTATTCCCGCTGTATTGGCATGGTTTTTCCAATATTGGTGCCCTTGCTTTAGGCATGATTCGCATCGTAGCGAGCGCTTTGACGCTATACATCTTTCTAGTAGTTTCGAGGCTTAGGAAAAAGAACGAGTTCAAACGATTTCCAAAACTAAGTGTGAAACAATACCTCCTATCTCTTGCAAGCGCCTTGGCCATTGGCGGCAATTGGTTCCTTTTTATCTGGGCCATTAACCACGGTCACGTTGTCGCCACCAGTATGGCCTACTATCTCAGTCCTTTGATGAGTGCGGCGGCCGGGATAATGATATTCCGTGAGCCTTCGACGGCGCAGCAAAAAATCGCTCTGAGTTTTGCCACGGTCGGAGTTCTCTTGCTGGCTCCTGCTGGCCTACAAAGCCTTAGTATTACCCTGGCCCTGGCCGGGACCTTTGTTCTCTATGGCTTGGTTCGCAAAGCATCTTTGATTGCACCCATTCACGGACTAACTCTGGAATGCAGCATCCTAGCCATTCTTGTCCTGCTTTACCTGAGCCTCGGCAATTTTGACGAGATCTGGTTTTCTGAGACGACTCTCAAAGAGTCCTCCTTGGGGATGTACCTCTGGTTCGCAAGCACGGGTGTATTCACAATTTTACCGCTCGCAGCTTTTATTCACGGGGTTCAAAGAGTGCCTCTCATTGCCGTAGGGCTGGGTCAATACATTGCACCAACGATGCAATTCCTTCTTGGGGTTTACTACTTCCAAGAACCCGTCAACTCCAGCAGCTGGGCGGGCCTTGCTATCATTTGGCTTGGTATTCTCATCTATCTTGCTGAGCTGACTCGCGGGTCCCGCCTAGCTCCCTAGGATTCCCTGATGCCCGCTGTTAGACTTTTTTCTGAGCCCCCAGATTCTTCGAGAGAGACACAATTTTTTCGCCTTGAGAGTTTTAAAGGCTGGCCACACGGCCAATTAAAACGCTATGCTCGACGCAACCAATTAAAAAATTATGAGACGAAGCGTGAAGCTGATTCTGAAAGGGCACTCATGGGTGCCAAGGATCGGAAGCACGGAGCAACAGCCAGGACGAGCCGGGTGGGGGGATAGCTGGGTGGCAGGAATTTTTCTGCTACCCTTTTACACAGCCTTTGCGGAAAACCTGACTGGGCCTGGGATCATTCCCTGAACGCAGGGTCTTCATTTCAATCCATCACTACTTAATTTCCTTCCATCCTAAAGACTTACCTGCCCATCGCAATTTTTTTGGCTTTTACGGTGTTTCGGGCTGTTCCGTCCTCTTCGAACAAGGATTTGCTTACGAAACGCTTTCAGCTGCTAGGGAACGCATTTAGTGTGATCGTTTCCACGCAAGATACTCTGTCCCATGCTCTCCAGGTGCAGAAGCGAGGGCAAAGTATCACCACAATAAAATGCAAATGGAGAACTTATGAAAAAGTTGACTGTAACGTTCCTTTTAGCTGGTTTGACGGCCGGTTGTGGGATGAAGGACACTCCTTCAGAAACCTTGGGCGGTGGACGCATCGTTAACATTGCTGATGACTGCACGATCCTGGGACAAAACAAAAATCGCATCTACCAGATCGAAGCCCGTTTCTCACGCTTGGCAAACGGCGGAATCTTGCTACTTGATATTATGGGTACCTCAGAAAGTATTGACAGCCGAGTCGCCTTTTCCAGCCCGATTTTTGACTCAGAACTTGTGAAGAGGCCCAACGACCCGAAGGGACCTCAATTATTTGCGCTTTATGATATGGGATTCGGAGCAAACCTAGAAAAAATCTACCCTACAACGCTAGCTTTCACCCACCTGCCATTGCCTTTGTCTAAGACGTTAAGCAACCCTTCGCTCGCAGTAAATTACGGTGAAAAGTCCGCAACACTCTTCTTGCGAAAACCTACTTCAAGCATTTCGAAACCGGACTATCTTGAGATACCCTTCACCTGTAAGAGCATCAGCGCCACGGCCTTAAAGGAAATTGAATTACTGAGACCTGAGTTTGGCGTGGGAATCTGGTAAACGTGGGTATCCTCAAGAGACGAATGGTGTTGCTGAGGCATCCCAACAAAGCACAAAAAACCTTTGAAAATTAGCTGTTTAATCAAAAACCTCTCGTGCGACAGCAAAATCTGGCCGATTACCCCTTAGGGGGTTATCAGTTTTCATGGCAAATTTTCTACGAAATGGGCTCAAAATCACGACCTTGTTTAGCCTGTTACTGGCAACGGGCCTCAGGGCTCAAGTGCGCCCCCTTAGAGATCATGATGAACGAGAGAAAGTCTATCAACGCCGCTCACAAGAACCCCCACAGAATCAGACTGCCGATCAAAGTCGAAACAAAGCGCGAGTGTTTCAAGATAGCGCTAAAAGAGCAGAAGCCATTGCCGAAGCCTATCAAGCGATCGCCGATGCCGAACGCCGAAAGGCTCGGCAAGTGACGAGAGAGGCAGACCGTTCGGAAGACAGACGAAAGGAATGGGACCGTCTTTCCATTAAAGGGGAAACCATCTACCGGGCCGTCGCTGAGCGATGTTTGGAAGTAGCCCCCTATGGCAACTCGCTTATAGAAGCCTGCGTCGCTCACTATGTTGTCAGAGATATTGGTTATGGTGCATGTTTACAGTATCAGGGTCTTAGCCCCATTCATGAATACCGCGGAAGACACTGCTACAGTGAGTTAAAACATGCGGTCACAAAGTGTTTAGCCAAGCAATACCGACCCTATGACATTGTCAGTTGCGTGAGACGCTCTGGTCATTTTCCCTACTTTGAAATTGATCCTCAGCTTGCTAATGAAACACCTGAACAGGCACCCTTCAGGCGATAAAAAACCTTAAGCGCCCTTAGAAACAAGTATGCTTCCAAATAACTGCTCTTTCTACCTCTGGCTCTGCGCCAAACTTTGGCCTCTCTAGATGGAAGACAATCTCAAAATTTTCTAACTCCAATTGGGGTCGTTCTTTTACATTTTCATTCCATTTTCGGCATAAGTAGCGACCATACGGGAGACGTGCTTCTTGATGCCGTTTTTGCCACAAATTCATCATATATTTGCGGTGGCGATCGCCGCGATAGATGTGGGACAACACAGCCGGTTTGATTTCCTTGGCACCGCTATCTAGCGCCAGATAAACATCGACCATCTCTCCATTGCGTAGTTTTCCTGGCATTTCATAATACCCATCATCCTTCAAGGGATAGGGTGAAAACATCGACCAATTTTGCTGCAGGTAAAGAGTTTGCCCAAAGCGCTGGGCAACCACTGGAAAATGACAGGAAAAATAATTCAATTGGCAAAAATTTAGGCTTAAGACATACCATAACGAGGCCAAAAGGAGGCTGATTGATAGATAGGTACCTACCTTTGCCATGAACAAACGAGAGGTCGATAGATTCCCATTGGCCACCGGTTGGAAGGAATTGCGAAACCAATGGCCCGCAGGCAAACCTTTTATCCTCCGCAAACGCCAGCCCACCGCACTCAGCTGCGTCAATAGCCAAGTAGAATGATCCCGATGCAAAAAAAGCAAAAGTGAGATCACGTCGATCCAGGGGAAGACTCCCAAATACATCGACGCGCCAAAACTTAAATGCATACCCGCAAGTAAGACGATACCCACGAGTGGTAAAACCCGCCCCGGAGCCAACAGAAGAAAAGGTCCCAAAGCTTCGAGGGCCATGACGCTCCATGTGAGATAGGGATATAGCCCTAAATGATCACTCAGAGAGCTGCGAAGAAATAAGCCAAAAGGCGTCAAAAACTGATCCAGTTGGAGTGCATAATACACCGCACTTCCCTCGGATAGCCACTCTGGATGGTTTCGTGCTGCAACTATGCACCAATAGATTGAGACAATTTGGATTTTTATGGCGACGCCACCGAAACTCGCTAGTAGATGCTGTGCAAAGTAGGAAGGGATGAGGGGTGAGTTCGCTTTCAACTGAGCATCGAGAGACCAAACCCTATTCAAAGGCAAGAACATGCTCCAAAAACATAAAAGTCTTAAGATGTCATCGCCACCATGAATCGCCAATGGGTTTCTATTTTGTATGCTTAATAATAAAAACCAAGTACAGATAGTGGCAATCCTGGTATGCCAGCCGACAAGAAGGGCTAGGCCAAACAGGATTTGCATGGCACTGAGAAATCCCTGCCAAGCTAGACCCCCCGAAGCTAGATGAAGGGAAATTCGATCCACATTCAAGAAGGATTTAATCAGCAAGTCACGCGGCAAAACACCGGCATCGGTGTAGAAATAGCCTAAATCTGTCCAACGCAAGATTACATCAATGATAACAATCACGGACAATGCCATGCGAAACAAGGCAAGAGTCTCTGGGGCAATCATTTCAGGAATTTGTTTTTTGAAAAGGCGCATCGACTCTTCCCCTGCCGCGGCCGGCACAACGGGACTGACAAATAGAACCTAGACTGCCTCCCTTAGAAATTCAAAAATTATTTCCAGGGTGGTAAGGTACCAAGTTCCATTTTTGCATCTCGTTTTAGGTCCACAAGACGCTGCCATTCGCTACGCAAAAAGGATTTTTGGATATTAACCATACTGTCGAAATCCAAAGAGACTCCATTGCCATTGCAATCATCAAAGGGTGAGAATGTATTCTCATCACAGATGGCAACTCGCAATGTATCGAAGGGCTTCGATTTGTCACCTGATAAGGAAGTGGGACGAAAGATTGCATTGATGGGGCTGCTGCCTATGGAGCTGCTGCTGACTTTCAGCATGGCACCCAACCACTCTTGGATCGTCAGCGGATTGCTCGGTTCAATGGCCGGATCTAAGGCAAAAGCTTGCTCACCTATTCTCAGACCTGGAACCACATGGTACCACCAAGTGACTTCCCCTTCGGGAT
>JBIKVD010000334.1:0-4678 GCA_044357055.1 Oligoflexales bacterium
CCGCTGGTAAAGGGCGCTTGGCAGCCATTCGCTCGCAATCTTATATACCTTGCTGCGATAATAGATGCGTTCCGCTGCGGCAGCTTTGACTCCAAAGGATTCACTGACAAAATCCAACGCGCTGTCAGAAGAAGTTAGGGCGCTGCTGGCGAAAGCTGCCTTCAAGATGCTTGCCCCCTGGCCGAAATATTCACCGAAGCTACCGCCTACTTCCAGGAATCGCACGGCATCACCCGGAATCACCGATTCGACGGCGGATACTTGAAAGTATTTCGGATCAATTTTGGCAGATGAAAGTGTCGAATTCAAAAACCCTTTAATATCTTCATCGCTGGCAGCAGCTGAACGAAGTCCCAGAAGGCCATTTAGAATATCCAAATTGAAACCCACCGTCATTTTGCTCTTGGCATCTCCACGCCCACAAAAGATCTGTTGGATCGCCTGGCCGGCAGGACTTCCACAGCTGGAGGCGTATCCCAAGAACGTCAGGGCAATCAGAAAGAGAGGGAGGCGACGCTGTTGTAAAAATGCCATTTTGGCTCCTATTTCGCGGGTTTTAGACCAATTTTGTGGATCGTCGGGGTAAAGAGTCCTCTCTGGGCCTTGGTGCCTGGATCTTTTTTGGCTCTGAGGATGATTAAACCGAGACAATCTAACGATTTGAAGATTATAGGATTAATACCATTGCGTGCAATAGGTTTGCAGCTTGTGCTATTCCTGACATTCACGAATTAAGTGTTAAGAATTCCATCTCTTACAAAGAGGCCGATCATGTCCCATACATCGTCAAACTCATCAGGAGAGTTCTCCTTTGATACTGCCAATTTCATTCATCATATCATTGATCAGGATAACCTTAGCGGTAAGTGGGGAGGGAAAGTCACCACGCGCTTTCCGCCGGAGCCAAACGGATTTGCCCATGTTGGACATGCTAAGTCGATATGCCTAAACTTTGGGACCGCTAATAAATATCAGGGACGTTGTCATCTGCGTTTTGATGACACGAACCCTGCTAATGAGAGTGAAGAGTTTGTTCATGCCTTTAAGAGGGACGTAAGCTGGCTTGGTTTTTCGTGGGGCGAGCATCTCTACCATGCAAGCGATTATTTTGAACGCCTCTATTTGGCAGCTGAGCAGTTGATCAAAGCCGATTTAGCTTATGTGTGTAGTCTTTCCCCCGATGAAGTGAAGTCTTACCGAGGCACACTCACCGAGCCGGGACTTGGCAGCCCGGATCGTAACCGGCCGCTAGAGCAAAGTCTCGACCTTTTCCGACGTATGCGAGCCGGGGAATTTCCCGATGGAACCTACACCCTCCGGGCAAAAATAGACATGTCCTCGCCAAACATCAACATGCGTGATCCAGCGATCTATCGCATTAAGAGGCACCATCATCAACGAACCGGTGACAAGTGGTGCATTTATCCCATGTATGACTATACCCACTGCTTATCGGACTCGTTTGAAAACATCACTCACTCACTCTGTACCTTGGAATTTGAAAACCATCGTCCTCTTTATGATTGGTTTATCGAAAAACTAGCTTTGCCTTGTCATCCCCAACAAATTGAATTTGCCCCTTTAAACCTAAGCTATGTGTTAACGAGTAAGCGTCGACTGAAACGTCTGGTGCAAGAAAAACATGTGGATGGGTGGGATGACCCGCGGATGCCAACGCTTGCCGGGATGCGCCGTCGCGGGTATCCACCTGCCGCCATTCGCAAATTCTGTGAGATGATCGGTGTCTCCAAGAAAGAGACGGTGATAGATTATGCCGTCTTAGAACAATGCGTGCGCGATGAGCTGAATGAAACAGCCAAACGCGTCATGGCAGTGCTGAAACCACTGCGCGTGACGATTACGAATCTGCCCGAAGCAGAGCTTATTGAGATATCGGTGCCAAACCATCCGCAAAACCCCGAGATGGGTCGACGTCCTTTGCATTTCAGCCGAACCCTCTACATCGAACAAGAAGATTTCATGGAGCACGCCGAAAAGGATTTTTTCCGACTCAATCTCGGTGGGCAGGTTCGACTTCGCTATGGCTTTGTTTTGACTTGCCATGATCTAAAGAAGAACGCCAAGGGGGAGATTGAGGAGCTTCTCTGTACCTATCACCCGGAAACCCTAGGTGGCAAACCCCTGGCTGATGGACGCAAAGTGAAAGGGATTATTCACTGGATAGGGCAGGCCGACTCATTTTGCGCGGATGTTATTTTATATGATCGGTTATTCAGGACGGAAGATCCCCGCCAAGGCGAAGGAGAGGGAATTGATTTCACTGCAAACCTGGCCGTTGATTCACGACAGCGGGTTGTAGGCAGCCGCCTGGAACTTTCCTTGCGAGCGGCACAGGCAGGCGAGAGCTTTCAATTTGAGCGGTCCGGATATTTTGTTTGCGATGAAGCGGGTGAGATACCGCGCTTCATTCGCACGGTCGACCTGAAATCTCTTGTTAAAAAGTAAGTTAAGAAGAGAATCGTGCCAAGGTTGAGATGTTAAGAGGTTGAGAGGTATTGCGGCATGGGTTTAAATGATTCCAAAGTTATCAATATTGTCACAACGGGCGGGACGATAGAGAAGTCTTATGATGAGGTCGATGGAACTTTGGCCAATAGGGTTTCCATTATCAAAGAGCGCATGATCTCACAACTACGCTTGCCCTATTTGCAGCTTAATGTTCACCCTCTGATGGCAAAAGACTCCTTGGAACTCACAGAAATCGATCGTGCTGTGATTTCCCAATTTGTGCAAACTTTGTTGGATTTGCGGTGCCCTGTCATTGTGCTCCACGGTACAGACACGATTCACCTCACCATGGCTTTTTTGGAAGCCAAAATTAAGAATCTTTCCGCACCCGTAATATTCACTGGCGCCATGAAACCCATCGGTTTTGAGCACTCCGACGCGTTGCAGAACGTTACTGAAGCGATCTATGCCGCGCAGATTGTTCAGCCGGGAATTTACCTAAGTTTTCATGGCAGGCTTTATGAGGGGGCGAAGGTTTTAAAGAATCGACAACGGGTGACATTTGAAAAAGTACCGTAAATCACGTCCAGACTTGGCTCAGGTAAAAAAGGTTCCAATTTTGTGGATGCTTCCTTAAAAATTTGGACCCTACTTTAGGAGAATTCCTTTGGCTGGCAATAATAATGTGCAGTTCAATCGTCTCTGGATGTTAACCCCTACTTTAATCGTTCAATATGCAGATCGAACGGTAGGAGGCAAGGCTTTTGCATTGGCAGGTCTGATCCACGATGGGGTTCCGGTTCCTGATTTTGTCGTATTGCGACGGATGCCCGAATCCGACCAGGAGCTTGGCGAACTACTAGCTTGGTGGGAGAAAGCAGGTCGACCTGATTTGGTGGTTCGAAGTTCGGCTCGGGCCGAGGATTCGGCGTCCCAAAGTTTTGCCGGGCAAATGCAGTCCTTCCTGGCGATAAGCTCAGAAGAGGCTCTAAAAAAAGCCTTAGCGGATTGTTTTGCTTCTGAAAATCGACAGGCTAGTCTCGCCTATCAGAAGCACTTTGGTATGTTTTCCGATGGCATGAACGTGATGGTGCAACGAATGGTGCATCCTGTTATTTCGGGAGTGTACTTTTCCAGGGACCCGCGAGGTGGGGCCACAAAGGGCTGGTTGGTGGAAGCCGTTGCAGGGCACAATGAGGGGCTTGTTTCGGGGCAGGTGACGCCTAGTCAGATCACTGCGAAAACACAACAGCTGCCTTTAGCAATGAGTGCAAGCACCAAAGAAGCCCTGCTGAGCTTTGCTACCAAGGTAGAAGATTTTTGCCAGTACCCTGTAGATATGGAATGGGCTATCGATAAAACCGAAAAAGTTTGGGTGTTACAAGCACGTCCCATCACCGTTTTGGATGATACTGCAAGTCAGCAGGAAGAAATTAAAAAAGAATTCAAAAGAATTGAATCGAAATATGAAAAGGACGTGGTTTGGGATGGGCAAACCTTTGCCGAGTTTACTGGTTTCCCCAGCTATCTGACTTTTAGCATCTGGAAAACAGCTTTTTCCCCCTCAGGGAGTTTCAACGCGGCACTCCGAAAAGTCGGATACTTAGGTTTCGCGGGAAGTGACTTCACGGATAAAGACACCCTGCTGGAGCGAGTTTTTGGGCGTGCCTATATCAATCTCAATTTGATGGAAAAGCTTTTCTTTGGCAAGGTCCCGTATAGCATAAAGACCAGCCCAAGGACGCATCTGGTTTTCGATTGGCGAAAAATCGACCTCGAGACTATCTACCGGACACCGATTTCACTCTTTAAGATGCTGCAAGTTTCTTGGAATTTGCAAAGCAACCGCCGGGCCATGCTAAAAGATTGCGAAGCGGAGTTGGGGCGCTTTCTTTTAAATGTTTCTTCGCGACCCTATAAATCGGAAATCTATCGTGATTGGCATCATGCGGACTTGTTGGGAGAACTCCGCTTGCAGGCCGATCGCTTTGCATTGCAGGACATGTTTTGGCCCTTTGTGCTGGTGATGATGACAGAATCCACCATGCAGACCCTTCAGACTATTTTGCAGAGGAAATTTTCGGTTCAAGAGGCACAAAACCTGCTGCATCAGTGGATGGGCCAAGGTATTGCAACCTTGACTTCGCAAATGAACGTGGACTACGCGGAAGCTTGTGCCAGCCCGCGTCTCAGATTTTCCTTTTTGGAA
>JBIKVD010000335.1:0-4676 GCA_044357055.1 Oligoflexales bacterium
GATAAATGCTCCGCCCATTTCTTTTCCTATTAATCATCGCGGGAACGGCTCTCGGGATTGCGTCCTATACAGTCCTTACAGGTGCATCGGCTGCGCGCTGGCCACTGACTCGGGCACGCATAGAATCTGCACACAGCCCAAGAGTCGCAGTGGTGCTAGGAATGGGTCCGGCGCCCGGCAACCCGATTCAGGACCGAGCCGATCTCGCAGCCGAGCTCTACAAGGCGGGACTGGTTTCGCTCATTGTCGCTACCGGCGGTCAAGGTGCAGACGAGGTTGAGCCAGAAGCTGTCACCATTGCAAATATACTTATCGAACATGGCATTCCGCGTGTTGCTATCAGAGAGGAACGACGCTCAACCTCGACACGTGAAAATTTGCAAAACTCGATCCCTTTGTTGCCATCGCCGTCGACCATCATCATCATCACGCATGATTACCATGCCGCGCGAGCCGCCGCAGTTGCAAAGAGCCTTGACCTCGATGCACTCGTCGCTGCCACATCTGGCTTTCGTCTCACGGATCGTCCCCGGCGCGTTATCCGCGAAATCCTAGCGACGCTTAAGTGGTGGGTTTCTATTTAAAGAGAGCTACTTCTCAGGTGCTTCACGCGGCACCTCAAGCGGACGACTGGCATTGTGTCTGTGAACGATGAGGCGCTTGCCGATGGCTACGATTTCCGCAATCATCGAGGCTCGACTTTGAAATTGGACGGGATAGACCTGCTCAACTTGAAAACCCATTGCCTTGATACCTTCCAAGATGCCAGGGGTGTGATTCGCGCCCCAAGGAATGACGATTACATCGTGTTTCGGCAGCTCGCGCGCCAAGGTCTCCAGGAGCCGCTGGTTACGAAAACCAATGAGTTCAGGCTCGAAGCTGGAATCTATCTTTAGGCTCGCATCCGCCTTGTCTGCAGAACGGCTGTGAACTGCTATATTCTTCAATGCAGCGTTCTTTTTAAGAAAGTCTTGTAAATGCAGACGCGCTGGGAGCGATAACTCGTCAAATTTAACATCAGCATTTACAGAGGCACAGCGGTCTTTGCTGTGAATAGCAGCGTCAAAGATTTCTTCTTGTGTGAGTTGTTTGGAGTGCTTGGCAATCCCATCGTACAAAGACCTACATTCGGAGCAGGGCGCATCCTTCTCTTCGAGAGAGATTGTCTCCTTCAAAACCAGACAGTTGGTCTTGGGCGCTATATCAAGCAAAGCTTGGTAAAACGAGGCCGGGCCTAGGTGGGCGAGGCCTAAAAGGTAGATTTGCTTGCTTCCCTTAACCGCTAAGTAGGAGTGCGTGTAAATGCCGTTTAGACTATGAGTCGTGCCGGGCGCCTCATCGTCGCTGAAATAGACTGCTTTTGCGGTCCAGCAAAAAGCTATACCCAGTAAGATAAGGACAGTGCCTACCGTTGCGCCTAACAAGACGAGGGATCTGCGAAGGGAACCGCTGACGCCATCCGTCGGTAGTAGGGGCAGCGTCCAAGATTCCACTGAGCGCAGGGAGCGCAGGGGGCTACGCAGAGAGGCACGTAGAGATGTCTCTAAAAAGCCCAGCCACAGCAGGGGAAGGCAGGCAATCATCACCATGGCTACTGCAGCTGTGTTGCCTATAATCCAAACCTTATAGGGGTGGGTATGCAGTGGTAAGGGAAAGAAACCGACGCTCCGCCACAGTAAGCATGCAATGGGTACCATAAAATACTTGATAGGCATCATTGGAGTCGCTATCCACAGTATGAAGAGTAGACCCGCTGTGAGGTTCGCAACAGGGGCTAAATAGATTTGCCAAGGCAGGATGTTGGACTCCTGGTAGCCAAGAATGAAAAATCCTTCTGAGACGGATATCCCGAGCACGGCCATGATGAGATAGTCTGCAAAGGGTAGGTAAAGCAGGAGCAGCGAGACATTGAGTGCAATACGAGCGAACACGTTTTTTCCCATGTGGTAGTCCTAATAGTGGCCGCGATTTATCGGCACCGTAAGTCTGCATAGTGGAATCCTACTTTTTTTATCAAGAAGGGTTTAAAGTCAAATCAAGACAGCCTCGCTTACGAGCGCATTTGAGAAGATAACCCATCAAGTATATTAGGAAAATACCTTGGTGGTAAAGGGCCGGACCGATAGACCGATGTGTTGTAGAGCCTTTTGTTAGGAGTCAGGAAAGCCTCATGCTAGTTTTGCGCAGACATATCTTTTTGTTAACCCTGGTCATTTTTTCTATCTCCTGTAGCAGCGCTAATCTGAAGGCAACGAAGCGGCAGTTGGTCGAGGAGAATGTCGCCGACGAGGTATCGAACTCTGGTGCGAGCACCACTTCCGAATCAGATAGCGCTAGCAGTAACAATAATGATGGTGCGAGCGGAAGTGACTCGGATGCCGATAACGCGGTACCCCCCTCAGGAGGATCGGGAGCAGGCGAAACCACTGCGGGCGTCACGACGCCAGTGCCAGCTCCAATCATACCTAATGAGGTCGGAGATTTCACAGCCGCTACAGGAACCAGGACAGCGGCCATCGATTTATCTTGGGATTGGCCCTCTGACAGAAGTGGCTACGATACCATGAGTTTGAGGCGCGCAGCTGGAGCAACTGCTCCCATCGATTGCAATGCGGGAGATGAGGTTCTCGCACTATCCGCGTTCCCCGGTACTGACTATGACTACACAGACCTTACTCCGGCGGTGGAAAGTGCCTTTAGCTATCGCCTCTGCATTTGCAATGAAGAGGGTGATTGTAACACTGGAGTCACAGACACAAATATTTTGTCCTCGGGCTACATCGCTAACTTAGTGGGAAGTGCCGGAGGCCTAATCAAGGATATGGCTTTGCTGGGGGATACCCTCTATGTAGCCAAAAGCTATGCCGGCTTAGAAGCCTTTGATCTGACCACACCCAATGGCCAGAATCCGCTCAAGTTTCGCTATCAGACGGAGGGTGAGGCGATTTCCGTGAAAGCAGATGCTACCCACGCGTTTGTTGCAGACAACCGAAAAGGCGTGAAAATTCTGGATATCACTACCACTCCCAGCACCCCAATTTTAACCAGTCAGTTCGATCGAACGGATGCGATCTTTGATCTCCAACTCAATGGCAATAGCGTGTTTATCACTGGCGGAAGTAGCAACGGCAACAATCAGCAGGTACAGGTTACAGATCGAGCAGCTCCGATTGCTTATAATGCGAATGGGGGCTTTTTGCATTACGGCGCCTATTCCCAGGCTAGCAATCGCCTTTACTACGGCGGAGATTATTTTGACCCAAATACCGGGCTAGCTAACCCCTGGGACTGGAAGGGAAATCAGACCAGCTTCGCCGATACAAGCTATTGGCGACCGCGGGTGTTTGGCAACTATCTCTATTTAGCAAGTGCCATTGATGGTTTTGGCGTCTTCGACGCGACCACGACTGGCGGTGCATTAGCTGCCTTGGGAACATTGGGAAGTCTAACCGATATCCTTGATATTCACGTAAAAAATGACATTGCCTATGTCGCAGGTTTTGATCAAATTTCCTTGGTTGATATTACCAATAAGGCGTCACCGGCTCTCCATGCAAGTCCAGCCATTAGCCTGCTCGGGTGGAACAGTCATTTGGTCGGTGATGCGAACCGTATGGTGGTTGCAGGCAATGGGCTCAATGGCATTATGTCTTATAGCATTTCGGGAGCCAATGCATCTTCGCCCCAAGTCAGTTCTCAATATCTTAATATACCCTTTGCTTCAAGTATTGTGGTTTCGGGAACTATGCCTACGTCGGAGGGTATTCTGTCGATCATTGGGCGGGGAATGATTTCTATGGCTTTTACGTTGTTGATGTTACAGATCCGGCAACGCCCCTGATAAAAAGTAGCATGGCACTATCTAACGAAATTAGAAAATTTATGATCCAAGGGAATTACCTCTTTGCAGTGGTATGGGAAAGGCATGTGAAAGTTTACAATATCAGCAATCCCCTTGCGATTACGGAAGTGGAACAGTTCGGATGCGCGCAAGTCAGAGACATGGTATTGTCTGGTAATGTCGCTTATTTGAGCTGCAATTGGGCAGGATTTCAAGTCTATGATATAACTGACCCCAATAATATCGGAGCATCCATCGCTTCGGCCTGCCCCGGGTGCGATACTTTCAATATGGATGTGGCAAATGATGTGCTGGGATTCAGTAGTGACGATGGAAAAAATCTTTATTTTTATGATGTCAGCACACCGACGGCACCGGTGCTGATTGATAGCTTCAATGATAACGGAGCGGATTTCTCTCTTCTTAGGTTTCACAATGCTAGGATCTATGCTGCCGACTCTAATGCTGGTCTACGTGTTTTTGACAGCAGTGACCTGACAAATCTTGCGGAAATAGGCAGCGCCCTTTCCCCGCCGGAGAATGGGAGCATTAGTTGTCTGGATATTCAGGGTAATGTCATTTTCGCCGCTGTTCAAAGCAGAGGTGTCATGATTATCGATATTAGCGATCCCCTTTTGCCCAGGGTGGTGGAGACGCTTCCGACCCGTCATTCCGCAATGTGTTCAGCTTTTAAAGATGAATATCTCCTGGTACCTGACAACAAAGCCGGGCTCAGTGTCTATGAGGGCTATACCCTACCTTAAATATTGTTACCACCAGCACTACTTCTGCAGAAGTTTCTTTAGCTCACCGCTCTTAAGCATGGCGATGGTGT
>JBIKVD010000065.1:0-14977 GCA_044357055.1 Oligoflexales bacterium
CAGCCCCAATCGGCAGCTCCGATAGCTCAGTTCGCCAACGCTCATAATCTTCAGCTAGGTATAAATGCCGCCTTTTCCGATAGCTCTAGGGTCGCGCATTCGGCGCCACGGTCACGGAAGGAAAAATTTGGAGCCGGCACCTATTATGATTCTGAATGTCAGATCCCTAGTATGGACGTTTTCTCATGTAAACGCAGCGGAGGATGGCGTTGCGGGATAGATTTTGGCTATAGAAATGCAGTTGCAAACCTTGATGGACTTGACTTGGCCTTTATTGGTTACATTCACCTCTCGGGACGGTCTCAAAGTGGTGGTCGTCGGTGTCCCAGAGAGCGCAATCCCGGTGTTGCCTATGTAAATGTAGCCCAGACCTTGCTCGACGCTGGAGCCTATCACGCCATCAACCTCGGCGGAGGGGGCAGTACTGCTTTAATCGTGAAAGACTCAGGCAAATTCATTGAGAAAATGTCCTCGACGCGCAGCCCTCTGCTAAATTTTGGCTTCAAGTAGCCACCTGATTGGCCCGCGTCGGGTACGTGGGAAGGTAAGCGTCAAAACTCAGACCAGAAATCAATCTGCACCTCACGGCGGTAGCTATTACCGTTAATATCTTTTTCTGAGTAAGACGTGGTCTGATGGAATGCTGCGCAATGCTGATGGATACCGCCAACGAGATCTACTGGCACATTCTGTTTAATCATCAACGGTTCGAAAGTTTCTGGCGATTCATACCCTACGCAGTTAAATTTGCCGCAAGTCACACTGGAATATTTCCAATACAGTTGGCTGCTCAAGCGGCTAGCCTCTAGAGGCGCCGAGTAGTATGTATGCCCACCCACAGTTGCTGTTGAGGGGGTGTCACTGTAAGAGGGACTCGTGGTGTATGTCCACCACCCTGACCTGGCTGTGAAGTAGAATCTGTTGTTGCGGTAGCTCAAGTTGAGTTTACCTACAGGCTCTGTGATGTTTAACCATTGCTTGTTAAGGTACGAGGATACCTCACCAAACCAGAAGCTGCTAAGTTTTGAAGTAAGTCCTCCGCCAACAGGGTTCCCAAGCTTCCAGGGTAACCAATTCGAACAGTTAGCCGAACCATAGCAGTTGCGAGACAAGGCTCGGACTTCAAAATCACCAATATCCACCGAGTTTATGCCGTTCGCGAGATCCATGTAGCTCATGGCATCTTCTGGGGACATAGCCGGCCCCTCGCATTTTGGCGGGGTCAAGGATTCAGAATGGGCTGGAAGTCCCTGAACTAGAGTTACCCACAACAAAATGCCGTTTAGTTTCTTAAACATAATTAACTCCTTGGACTGTAACCATTTTGCGCTTTGTAGAAGCTCTAAACCCCAACTCAGTGCGGCAATTTACTATCTGGTTGAGATTTGAAAAGGATGGCAAGTGAATTACATCAGAAAGTGTTCGGAATTTTGTCTGGTTTGCGAACACTTTTTGCGTCCTCTAGCTCAGGTGACAGCATTGCCGTGGTGAGTAGCAGACTATTGAGGATGTGCCGATTCAATTCAAGCACAGCCAGGTCTAATATTATACATATGGGCCGTCTCAATGCTAACAATTCCACTGAGAACAAAACTACCGCGATCGGAAGGCTTCCATCTGGATAGATACTTTCGCACTTAATAAGCCCCCTAGGGCTTTGTCGAGTGACAATATTATTTGGGGAGGCAATTGTTGGAGCATTGATCATGTATGAAAATGCGTTAGCGCTGGCTTGCCAGTTGCTCTCGTACTGTAGTCATAAATCTCAATCTTTATACCCCGATATTTCAGCAGAAAAACTTGTAACACTACGACTTCCACCAGAATTAAGCGCCAAGAAAGTCGAAGAACAAGAGCCGAAAGTATTCAAAAACCACTCCTGCGTGTCTGCCGAACCGGTGAGGGAGAAGAAGATGCTCGCCAAAGCCTTCAAAATCGACGTGACGATCTGCGATCATTGCGGCGGCAAACTAAAAAAGGTCTGCACCGTAAACGATAGGGACAGTATCCGTCGTTACCTACTCCACTTGGGAATGGATCCCGATCCGCCAGCTAGAACACCGGCCCAGGACCCAGGCTTGCGAGTTCGACTTTCATCAAGGCGATGTTGATCAAAACGAAACCAGGGCAACTGACTCGGCCTTTGACGACATCAGCATTCCACCTGCATGCTGTGCTCTATTTTATTGTCAAGATCCAAGATCCCATCGGAATAGAGGCTGATGCTACTTTCGGCTCACCTAGCAGCAATAGATTCAACAATAAGGCAAGGATGAGAGCCAAATCTGGAGTGTTTCGAACCACCACAGGGGGCATTGGTAGGAGTATAGCTATTCCCTCAATTGTGCTTGAATTTACTACCTACATAGCCTTTATCAGCAATGATGCTTTCTGCGTGGGACATGGACAACAGAGCTTCACCCTTCGTGACGTCGTGAATGTTAGCGCCGGTAATCTCAAACGTAATCGGATTTCCGTGGGTATCCCCAAGCATGTGAACCTTGGTCGTATTGCCGCCCCTTGAAGGCCCAATTGTTTTATCTTCGACGGGCTCGATGCCGCTTGCAGCGTGCTGGTGCGCCTTAACGTAAGTGCCGTCCATAAAGTGCCATTCGTTGTCCGCAGCATGATTGCCTTTGATACTCTCAAATAGGGTTGCCCACACGCCATTTTTTGACCACTCTTTGAAACGACTGTAGATGGTCTTCCAAGGGCCGAATTCGGCGGAAAGATCGCGCCAAGGCGCTCCAGTCCGATGTCTACAGAGAATCCCTTCAATTGCTGTACACAAACACTCGGTTTTGTATGCGTCAAAGCGCGCTTTAGCTTCGCATACGCGTTCCCAGTGACGGTCAGGTAAAGCCGTCCTTGCCATGATGGTGCACCAATAGGTTATGCAACATCATAATACGACAAAAGTGTTTTAGGAATTTCAAGTGTCATCCAAATTTGGGACAGCCCCCAATCAAATGCATAGCTAAATACACAATAGGCATACACAAAAATATTGTTCCGAAGCGAGCTCCAGCGCCGTCCATTTAAGTTTCCAAATATAAGCCAGATTGGAGAACCGTTGCATGACTGGCGGAGGTCAAACCCAGATTTGACTTACAATATAGTTACTCTGTCTGAAAGATTGCCCTTAGGGTGTCCGATGGGAGGGAGAGTCTCAGAAAGCCAGTTTAGATCTTTGAAGACTGATCAAATCGAGGGAAAGCATTTGCAGACAAATACTAGGCAAATTTGGGTATTCTTGAAAATATCGAAATTCATTACAATCAAGTTAAACTACACTCATTTCTGGACTAAAAGTCCTCAGAAACATTTGCGAATAGTATCGCTCAATGAGTGCCCGGAAGTTAAGGTCCCCCTCAGTCCATTTAGCATCTTTTGGAGAATCAGGGCGTGCACAATTCCATGACAGAGGAAAATATGAAGGGTTGTTCTATAGTTGCTTTTTTTTGCTCATGTCTTTTTGTGACTGGCTGTAACTCGCTCGGCGTAAAATCTCAAGCAAAGCATCAATTAGACATGGGGCCTAAAATTGAGTATGAATTCTTTTTTAAGAAAGTCTCAGAAGCTGATTTTGTGACATTCGGTCTAATGGCAAGTGAACATGCAATTAGCCAAAGCGATGCCAATATCTATGGGGAAAAAATAGCTGCCATACAGAATACGCATGATCATGTGCATGCAATTATGGCGGCAAAATATCCATCTATGAATATTTCCAAACCGGAGGTCTTTGTTGCTGAATCGACAGAAATAAATGCAGCAGTAATGCCAATTGCATTATGCTTTGACAACATTTCTTTTGAGCTTTTTGCGAGCCCTCAAGCTACAAACGCAACGCACGATTTTGTATCTATTATTCAAGGGAGAATCGAGAAGGGTATTCTAGGTGAAATGTCTGCGAAATGCATCACTACTACCGCCAGTGATGAGCTTATTGTCAATATTCATAGTTGGCTCAATATCTACTTAGGTGGTTTTCTGGTTAAACTTGAAAAAATTGGAGCTAAATGGCAATTTTCAGCAACGCAGAAGAGTCCCGATGCATATAAGTACCTAGGTAATTTGCACGGAAGAACATTGGTTCTGCCGTATATTCCCAACTTTGTCTATTATACGAAAGCGCTAATAGAAAGCCTTCCGGAAGAAGAGCTTGTCGCCGTTGCCGGCCATGAGCTAGGTCACTACTACCTAGGCCACATTCCGGCTCCCAACTCTACATTTCAGAATCTCTATAAAATTACAGGGACAAATCTTGACCACAAACCAATGCATGATCCTCAATATGATGAATTTGGCCAACAAATGTTTAGAACAATGTCTGAGCTAGATTATGCAAATATTGCGCGTAAAGAGTTTCAAGGCATGCTGCCAGAGGGCGTCTACCCTGATCGAGATCCAACAAGATTTCATGCAGCGATATTGTTTGAAATGTCTGTCGCGCTCATGTCTGCGGGGCAACAACTGGACTTGGATGGAAAGCCCTTCTATAGTCAATGCAGCGTTGGGATGTCGGCTTTAACGCAATCTCCAGTTTTTCCAAAGATTATGAATCAATTAGACCAATACTCTAGTGGTGATATTGCCAACCTGGATGCCCTTGACTCAATTTATGAGAAATGCTTCGAGCAAGTCCTTTTCAGTCACAATCACGCGCCGTTTAAAATGGAAATGTTAATGCAACTGATTGCAGGTGGCGCTAATCCTGCGCGCGCAAAGTATTTTCCTGAAACTATCGACAGTGCTGGAAGCTATCTCGCATTTTGGCAGGAGTTATCTAAGAATTTGCATCTAAAATATCCGAAGTTTTCTGAGGCTAACTATAGGTCGGCGCAGACGATCTTTAGAAAAATTGATGAGATAGATTCTGATGAAGAATTTTTTACAAAGACGCTAAGGGAATTGGAATCAGTAGGGAACGAGCAAAGAATCGGCTATTATAGTTATGAACAAGAAGCCGATGAGGTATCTCTTGAATGGCTCAATAGAATGGGTGTTAACCCATTTCATGCCATTGCATCTGAATGGAATATGATGCGCTTGGGTGTAGGCGGTGACAAAGATAGTCGTTCAGCAGAATTGGACTACTCTGCGTGTCTTGAGCTCTACAATAATGATTGGCGTCAACCTGACGGAAAAGAAGTGCTAGTGCCAGTGGGAAATTATACCGATCCACATCATCAGGGCTGCTTCAGGGTGTATAATCTGTTGCTGGAGCAGAAGGTTCATAAATACAGTCTGTACAGGCCGTTGCCTATTTCCAACTCATTTCTGCCCTTGAGAGTTATTCACAAAGAAGTCTCTCCACTATTAAAGTGCCGCTATACTTTATGACGGCCATTCATTGCGGGTTGTGCAAATTTGCACTCCAACTTCACCTTAACAATTGGGGCTACTAAGCCTACACATCAACTGACTCGAAGCGTTTCGGAAATACTATCACAATTCATTCTATTTGATTTCCTTCTGTAGCAAAACACAGCCAACTGAGTACTCTGCGCGGAAAGCGCAAATGGCTCCCAAGTCCCCTTGTTTTAGTTTTCTATTGCAGCGGTCAAAGGCAATCATACAACCTGGCGATCTTGTATTGACAGATTCATCTAGTACTTGAGGTGCTCGCAATGGGTCAATTTGATCCGACCCCAGTATCTTTTAAGATATCAATTCATTTATGCTGCGATTGGCTTGATGTCGCCAGTAGCGCTTTATGTCATTTGGGTCGATGCATAGGTACGACCTCCCTGAACACCTTGCGGCCATTCTGTTTGAAGAGTTTGTCGGGGGCAAACTTGTTCTGCTCGTGACAAGGACTAAGGTAACCAAAGTTGTTGCGGATGTTGTTGGAAAACTCTTTAGCTAGCCTGCAACTTAGCACGCGGAAGCATTCGCTTACTTTGATTTCATCGAGGCGTTCGACGATACGAGCTGTCGCTGTGTCGCCGAATATAAAGTGGCAATCTCGATCCTTATAGTCCAAGTGTCCGGTGCATACTTCATGATTGACAACCAAGACACGTCGAGCTGTGCCCATACCGATAAAGTCTTTAGCCATGGAGAGACTAAAGAGGGCAGAGGAACAAGCGACATTCAGATCGAAGGCAAATCCTTTGATCTCGAGCTCAGTTTGGACTTCAATCGACATCGACTGAACCCACAGCATCAACGGTGCAGCTGCGCACCGTGCGCTATTCTATTTTTAAGATTCCATCAAAGTACAGGCGGAATGCCTCTTTCGGCTCAGCTAGCAGCATTAGATTCAACAATAAGGCAAGGATGCGAGCCAAATCTGGAGTGTTTCGAACCACCACAAGGGGCACTGGTAGGAGTATAGCTATTCCCTCAATTGTGCTTAAATGTACTACCTACAATGTATGGGCGGCGATATCGTCGGCATCACCACTCAGTATTCTACGAGTCATGTTTTTTTCTCTTGGCATAAAAAATCCTCATGCGGGGCATCTGTCTCAAGAGCTAAGACCGCTCCATCGTTTCCTTTCGATTCATTCCGAAACAACCATCAATTATCTGTAAACATTAACTTTTATGCGTCTATTAAAGTTCCCTGTCATCCCTCCGATGGGAAGGAAGCAAAGAAATTTTTAGGTTCCTTAAATGGTTAGGAAGAATTTATGGAATATAACATTCTAAACCGATTCCGTTTAAAGATCTTGCCCCTGGCTCTAGCTATCAGTAGCTGCCTCGATGGCAATGGATTCTTTACACAAGATCACTCCACTGATGAGAAAGCTAACCACTCAGAGGTAGCATCTAGCGACCAGGTTTCTAAATACGTTGTGATGGATGCAACAAAATCATTGACCCTAAGTACTGATACAGAAAGTGAAGTTGGGTCCTCGGAAGTAACCTTTCCAGCAGGTGCTTTGGCCATTGGCTCAGAAGTCACCGTGCAGCCTGCATCAGATATTGCAACGGACGCCATGGTGGCGTCACTGTCTTTGGAGACTGGAATCGGGATCACCAACGTTAGCAGTGCGGTTGCCGTCACTTCCTTGAACAACGCGAACGAGTCTGTAACTGAAGCTGCCGAACCTTTCTCCATCGCCATTTCTTTGCCACAAAGTAGTGCATTTAGGTTACAGGAAAAGGATTTCAGCCTTTTGGTTATTATCTATAAAACCTTTGGGGCTACGGACAAAATATTCAAGATGGGTCTGATTCCCCGTTCCGAGATCGAGGTTGTGGGTGGCCTAGCAAAGTTTCAAACGATAACCTTCGGCGTTTTTCAGGCAGCTTACTTAACTGCTCCTGTCACCACCGCCCCCAAAGAGGTAGAAACATCTGTACCCATATTAATGAAAGCCGAAGAGAAATCCATGCCTCCCATTGAGTGGAGTCTAAACGCCATTTCTGGGGCAAATAGGAGTGTAGAATTTTCGTTCAGCATTCAAGGTATGAAAGACCTGGATCACTGTGTGGGATTTGTCGATGTCGACGCCGTGGCTCCCTGGGATTACACGGAGAAGATCACTAGTAAGATATTGAAATTCAGTCCCAAAAATTCTGCGGCCCATGTGGTCCAGGCGCGTTTCTCCTGTGTGGATAATGTCGGACGCGATAGCGGCCCTTCCCCATGGAAAAGCTTCAATTTTGCAGCCCTGCAACAGCCTGATTTGGTCGCTCCTAACGTACCTCTGGTAAATGTAAGCTCGTACAGCAACGATGCAAGGCCAACTTGGAATTGGCAAAGTGGCGGAGCTGAAGGGGCTGGAGTGTTTCGCTTCAAGTTGAACAATGCTGATTTGGTGCAGGTTTCGGAAACAACTGCGAAAAGTTTTCGACCAAACACGGCTTTGCCTGACGGCTCTCATACTCTGTATGTTCAAGAACGAGACGCAGCTGGCAATTGGTCGGTAAGTGGATTTGGTATCGTGACGGTCGACACCATAAAACCAGCAGTGGTCGTTTCCTCGAATGCCTCAAGCCCAACCAATCTTAGCCCCATTACTATCAATTTAGAATTCTCAGAGGCTGTTGTTGGATTAGCTGCGAGTGATATCGCAGTAACGAACGCCACGCTTGGGAATTTTTCGGGCAGCGGAAAAGCATATACCTTCCACCTTGTTCCCTCGGCGGATGGTACCGTGAGTTTCGATTTGAGCGCAGACTCATGCAGCGATGCGGCTGGAAACGGCAACAATCTTACCTCATATTCAGTGTCATTTAGCAGTAATCGTCCGGCAGTAACTATCACTGCCGATAAGTCCTCGCCAACAAACGCATCTACTATCAATTACACCGTCAGCTTTAGCGACCCGGTCAGTGGTTTTGCAGCTGCGGATCTAGCTGTGCAGGGTGCTTCTGTGGGTGGGTTTAGCGGTTCAGGGATGTCCTATAGTTTTGTTTTAACACCCAGTATTGAGGGCGTGATTGCGGTAACCATCCCCCAGAACGTTGCTTTCGATGTTGCAGGTAATGGCAACTTGGCCTCAACCACCTTGCAGATTATCAGAGATATCAGTAGCCCTACGGCAAGTATCACTAGCATCGCGAATAACCCTACGAACCAGCAACCCCTTGCTGTCACGGTCACTTTTTCTGAAGATGTAAACGGATTCGCTCTCATTGATCTCACTCTAGGGAACGCTGTAGCTTCCAGTTTTTCTGGCACAGGGAGCGATTATTCCTTTGAGTTGACTCCTATTTCAGAGGGTAATGTCTCTGTGGATTTAGCTGCTAGTTTAGTAACGGATCTAGCTGGCAATGCTAACTCGGCTGCTGCTCAGTTTTTGATCGGGTATGATACGACCAGTCCCGTCTTTACTAGCTTGGTTTTTGCCAATGGGGTGGAGGACGGGTACATTAATGCAAGCGAAGCTGCGAACGCAAATCCAATAGCAATTCTTGACGCTATCGGTTACGTCACTGCCTACTATACTCAGATGTTTGTTAGCGGCCCCACTTGTGACGGATCTCAGACTTATGCATCGAATCAGATTCCTTTGATTAACAGTCTTACTGCTGACGGCAGCTATGCGTTTTGCGTCAAGCTTGCAGATGCAGCTGGCAATATCACCTATGGTTCTAGCAGTATTGTGATCCGTGATACGGTCGCGCCCACATCTGGGGGATCTCTGGCGAGCAGTGCTGTTACAAATAGCTCAGCCACCTTATCTTGGACCGCGGGATCGGACGACCGTACTACGGCTTCTAATCTAAGCTACAAAATCTATCATTCCCTTTCCAATAATATTGGCGATCTGGCTTCTGCAGAGGCAAGCTCTTACGTGACAGGACCAACGCAAAACATGACTACTTACAATGTAACCGGACTTGCCCAGGGCAAATATCAGTTCATGACAGTTATTGTGTTTGATCAAGCTGGAAATGCAGCCGTCTATCCTACAGCCACTTTCCAGACGCTGGGCTTTTCTTGTGACACAGGCAGTTTATCCGCAAGCTGTGGCGTCACAAGCACTAAAACTTTGTATTCCGGCGAAACCATTACTGGTATAGGCAGTATCACCATCAATTCGGGCATAGGCTTGCAAATGAACCCGAATACGCGTGAGGGGCAAGTGACCATTTCCTTATCTGGAAATCTTACGGTCAACGGTTTCCTTAATTCCAATGGAATGATTTCCGCAGCAAATATCACCATTGCCTCTGGTGGCATCATCAAAGCAACGGGACGCGGATTTGCTGGCGGTGCTTCTAATTTTCAGGGCAGCGGCCCCGGAGGTGGCGCCGTGGTAGGGACCGGTGGCGCGGGAGGATCCTATGGTGGTGTTGGGGGGTTCCCATCTTCAGGCGCTGCAACAGGAACTTTATATGGGGATGAAATGGCTCCTATAAGTTTTGGTAGCGGTGGCGGCTCAGGTGGTACAGGGGGGTTGGGCGGCAACGGCGGAGGGGCATTGAAATTGACAGCGAGTCAGGACATTTCGGTATTTGGGACGCTGTCTGCCGATGGCACGGATGGTACCATCAAGAGCGGTGGTGGAGCTGGTGGATCTCTTTGGATACAGGCCCAGAATTTGATGGGGACCGGCTTGATTTCAGCGAAGGGTGGGCTCGGCGCAGGATCGGCGCCTAGTGGTGGTGGTGGTGGGGGGGGGCGTATCAAATTTGATTCCGGTATCAACAAGTTTGCTGGATCCATCAACGTGAATGGTGCAGGCAATTTGATTGCCGCCGCCGCGTATGTTGGTGCCCCAGGAACCTATCGGCAGGCGCTAAATTTTGCAGTCCAGTTCTGTGATGTGGGGAATCTTAGTTCGACGTGTACCATCACCAGCACCCGGGTTTTGACCTCTGCGATTGATGGAGCTAACCTGTCCATCGATACTGCCAACGGGGAACTGAAGGCACCAACAAGCTCGGACGCGATCTATATAAAACTTTGGGGAGACTTTAACATCTATAACACATCGAAAATCACTGGAAACGTGGGACGAATTATGGCTAAGGCTATTACAATCCATCCGGGTGCCTTAATCTCCGCCAATGGTCATGGGTTTCAGCGAGGCGGGCCAGAGGCCGGAGCAGTGGGCAATCCCGGAAATGGTGGTGGAGCTGGAAATGGCGGCATGGGGGGAGCTGGAGCGGCGGCGGGAGGCGCTGGAGGTATGGTCTACACTGGTCTCAATATGGATATGCCTATGCATCTTGCTTCTGCCGGCGGCCCCACCGGAAATGGAGCTTATGCTGGTGGTGCCGGAGGAGGGAAAATACGATTAGTCGCGCGAACAAATCTGACGGTTAATGGCGTGATTTCGGCCAATGGCCTAAATGGAGCGGGTGCAGGGGCAGAGGGGGCGGGTGGTGGAGCAGGTGGCAACGTCTGGCTTTTTGCCCAAAGTATCTCTGGTACTGGGACAATCACCGCAAATGGGGGTGCAGGGGGCGGATCTACGTCTGGTGGCGGTGGCGGAGGTGGGGGCATAATCGCCTTCTACGCGAACACTGCACCGACTGGTGCGCTAGTTAGCAGTCCCACCGTGACTGGAGGCGCGAGCCCCCCGGGGGCAGTCGTCGGGTCTAATGGTATCAAGTTACAGAAAATTCGCGGAGCTGATTTTGACAAAATCTTTGTCACTTCCTTAGGGTATCCAGGGAATCTCGGTGGAACGGGGGGAGCAAATACTAAATGCTCCACTTCCGCTACCTGAGGGACCGCAGGACTTTCGGGACCTTGGATTGCTCTTATCTCCATGACCGGAACATCGGCCTCGAGCATAGTGGGGGGGACTAAGAAGGTCTTTAATTTGGGTGGTGAATTGGTCGCTTATGCTGGTGGTCTATGGAATGGATCCTTGTCGGAAGCCGTTAAGTATACCCAGGAATTTGGTCTTAGCGGAATGCCTGTTTGGACCGGTAGCAATCCATTTGGAGCCTTTAGCAGCAGCGACTGTCTGGGTTGGGCGTCAAGCAGCGGGGCGCAGGTCGGAACCTCTGGCTCAGCGTCAAGCGCTGCCAATCTATGGGTAAACCAAACCGCTCAGGCCTGCAATTTGAGTGCAGCTCTTTACTGCATAAGCCAATAGGGTTAGTCGAATCTTCACTTCGCCGCACTCGCGGGAACACGCTACTAACTTGTTGTAATAGCAGCATAATCACCGCCGACTCCCTTTCCCCCAGTTTTTTTCCGAAAAGAAGAGCTAAAGGGGGATAGGCGGGTGAAGTCCCGAGTAAAAAAACTAGCTTTATTTCTCGGCCTAATCTTGGTCGGGGTCCTGATCTCGGAAACCAGAAGATTTGCCCGTGAGTTCCGATTTGAACTCAGTATGCTATCGCGAGCCGGGGTCTCCGTGCCAGACAGAGATGATCTTGCGCTTGCAGTCAGGAAGGAGTCGATTCGACGTTTTGAACTCTATGATCGCTTGATCGGTTCCTACGCTTCTTCCCATGGCATGGTCGTTTGGCGTGATCTCACAACGGGGAACAGTCGTCACGAATGTGATTCCCTTTTGTTCAGCTCCCTCAGGTACACGGCGTTGTATAAGCTGGGGTATTATCAAAGAGCGCAGCGAGCCTGGCAAGACATTCGCGGTGCCTATATCCAAAAGCAGTGGCGGCGGCATCCCGATTGTGCCGCTAAAGCGATTTCTCGGGATATGTTGCTGGGGCTCTTAGTCGCCTTATCAACCTTCCCCCCAGATGGGCGGGAAATTCTCGAGGATCTGAATCACAAGATCGAGCGTCATTCGGGATTCTTTGCGGATGGGCCTATCTATGTCAGTTATTTGACTCCGCAGATGGCAGAATTGATGCGTCTGTTGGCTTCTGTCTACGGTATCCCGGCTAAGGAACTGCCGCCCAGTGTGCGCTATAGTTTTGCCACCCGGGATCTCAATATTCTTGAGATCAGCAAGGGATACGAAAGTCATCTCGTGGCGCTGGGTCTCTGGTTAGAAATGGAAATCCTTGATCTGAATCCGGCGCTGGGCGGGGAAACCGCGCCGCGCAACCTTATTGCCCTGCTTGCTGATGTCGAAGGTCAAGTCGCGACTTCTGAGCTTTTCAAAATTCATTGGTCATTCGTAGCGGAAAAACTCTATCACCTTGACTCTCGCAATGCTTTTTTTACCTATCTATATGCTCGCGCCAATGGGGAGGACACCGAGAATTCCCGCCTTCTCATGCAAGCGCAACTGAACGAGATGTCGCAGTTTCCCAGAGGCTTCTTGCCCATGGACTGCGATCGCGGTTCTGATTACTTGTGGCAGCGAGATAGCCAGGAAATGGATGAGAAAGAGCCCAACTGCAACACCATTCATCCTGGGGTAGACTACCTATGGATGACGGCCCTGTTGTTAGGAAAATAAAATCTATTCTAGGCCTAGAAGACGCAACAGCGCAGCGTGGGCATAAATCATAAAAGGTGCAAACACAAGGCTCAAGATCGCCATGAGCTTCATGAGGATGTTGAGGGAAGGACCAGAGGTGTCTTTGAAGGGATCTCCGACGGTATCACCGACGACCGCAGCTTTGTGAGCATCGCTGCCTTTGCCCCCGAGATTGCCCTTCTCAATATATTTTTTAGCATTATCCCAGCCCCCACCAGAATTGGAAGAGGAAAGGGCCATGACCAGGCCGGACACCAAGGAGCCCGCGAGCAGCCCCGCAACGGCTTTGACCCCAAATAGAACGCCAAAGATCAGAGGCGTCGCAATCACCAAGAATCCAGGGGCCACCATTTCTTTTAGGGCAGCGGTGGTAGAGATCGCCACACAACGCTTATAGTCGGGTTTTCCTGTCCCCTGTAATAAACCAGGTATGGTGCGGAACTGGTGACGGACTTCTTCGATCATGGCAAAAGCTGCGGTGCCCACAGCGAGCATGGTCTGTGCGGTAAAAAGGAAGGGTAACACCCCACCGACCAAGAGTCCGGCAAAGACAAGGGGATCAAGGATGTTTAGCACCGGGACATTGGCTACCGTTAAAAAGGCTCCATATAACGCGATCGCCGTTAACACCGCAGAGCCGATAGCAAACCCTTTGCCAATGGCTGCAGTGGTATTACCCGCTGCATCCAAGGTATCCGTGCGCCGACGAATTTCCGGCCCCAGCTCACACATTTCCGCAATCCCACCGGCGTTATCACTCACAGGGCCGTAAGCATCGATCGTTAAGCCAACAGCAATCGTTGAGATCATGCCAATCGCCGCGATGGCAATGCCGTACATTCCTGCAAAATACCAGCTAACAAAAACTGCAATAGCTACTACCAGCACGGGCACGACGGTACTTTTGTACCCGAGGCTTAATCCATAGATGATATTGGTTGCGGCGCCTGTTTGCGAAGCGTTTGCAACTTGGCGCACCGGATTGTAGGCATGGCTGGTATAGTATTCGGTTACGTAACCAATGATAAGACCACCAAAGAGTCCACAATATAAGGAGTATAAAATGTGGTTGTTGGTGACTGTTTGCTCTCCCATTACGAAGGACTCAACCATGACGAAGCGGGTCACGAAGAACATAACCACAGCCATCAGGAGAGTAGAGATAAGCAATTGTTTCTTAAGAACAGGCTCTACATTGGTTGCGGTGGGAAGGACTTTTGCAAACAATACCGTGATTAGACAGACTGGAATGCCTACAGCGCTAATTAAAAGTGGATAGAATACGACCGAGGTGCCAGCGCTGGAAATGGAGGCGATGGAGGCACCAATAACGAGAGCGGCGCAGGTGGCCTCCGCTAAAGAACCAAACAAATCTGCACCCATGCCTGCAATGTCACCGACATTGTCACCGACATTGTCGGCAATCACGGCGGGATTTCTCGGGTCATCTTCGGGAATGCCTGCTTCTACTTTACCGACCAAGTCGGCACCAACATCGGCAGCCTTGGTGTAAATTCCACCACCGACACGTCCAAAGAGGGCTACCGTCGACCCGCCGAGGCCGAACCCAGCAACGATTTCCATGGCAATTTTTGGATCAGAAATGACATTGAAGAAGTAGAGGCTCACGCCCATAAGACCTATCACTGCTAGTCCCACCAGGCCAAAACCCATCACTGCACCGGACTCAAAGGCTACTTTAAAGGCCTCGGAGATCGAGATTCGCGCTCGCACTGTGGTGCGCACATTACCCTTCGTTGCGATTCTCATGCCCATAAACGCAGATAAGGAGGATATCACAGCGCCAATCACAAAAGTATAGGCGGTCAAGAGGCCTTCGTTGATGTCTGGGGTCGTTGGGTGGTCTAAAGCCACGGTTATAATTCCGGCAAAGACCAAAACAAAAAGACTAACAAAGAAGTATTCTCGCGACAAAAAGGCCATGGCGCCTTCTTCGATAGCGCCGGAGATGCTTTTGAATTTCTCAATCTCCTCTTTCGTCCCGTCAATGGTGACGGCCATAACTCGGCGTGAGTAAACCCAAGCAGCCGCTAAGGCCAAGAAACCGCAAGCAAAAATGAAGTATACGACGCCCAAGGTGCAGCCCTCCCTTATATAGTCCTCATCAGGGGGGGTAGGATAATCAATTTGTGTATAGG
>JBIKVD010000336.1:0-4632 GCA_044357055.1 Oligoflexales bacterium
CACAAACTAACTTATGCCTCAATGCTGACATGAGCGACTTCAACGCGGCCTGTCCCCATTGGCACTTGGCTGAGATCGCCATCACCGATAAAGAGTGGAGTCTGAAAGTTCCCAGTTCTATCTTTGGTGCAAGTCTGGATTACCCTGTTAGCTTGCGAGGATCCGACAATGCCGGGAATTTTCTGCAGGAAGATTCCGTTGCAGTGCTTGATGGTGCTTCTATTGGCAAGTTTCCACCCATTGTGCAAGAAGCTATCGTCATGGCTAGCCTCGCTGAAGATAGCCAAGTCACCTTCAATCTGAATTATAGTGACGAGAATGGTGATCTAGCTGACACATGCGAAGTCACCGAACCAGAAAATATTCAGACTATTAGTGCTTGCCAATGTAGCCAAACCGGTGAATGCTCTGTCGTGCTTGCAGGCTCAGCAGACTATTCTGGAAGCGCTAGTTTTCAGTATCGGGTCCAAACAAAGGGGACTTGGTCCAATGCTGGTTTGGCCTCGCTGGAAATCATTCCAGTAAACGATGCGCCATCTTTAGGAACCTTAAGCGAACAAACCATTAATGAAGACAATTCAACCGGGCCTTTAGCGCTTAACTTAGCTGATATAGACAGTTCTATAAGTTGCGCTGAACTCAGTGTGCAAAGCACCAATACAGAGCTGGTTCCCACTGCAAATGTGATTTTTTCGGGCTCAGCTCCTAATTGCCAGGTTAGTGTTAGCCCGACAGCCAATAAATTCGGCGTTGCAAACTTGACGATGACTGCCTTTGACGGTGCTTTGAGTGCAACCAGCCTGTTGCAGCTTACTGTGACGGGGGTCGATGATGCACCAATTGCCGAAGACTTGGCTCCCAGCGCTTTTGCTGAGGATAGTCCAGCTACCATCAGTCTTGTCTATGCAGATGCAGAGAATCATAGTGCCAATTCCTGCGCTGTTAGTAGCCCAACGAATATCGATGTAGTCACCGGTTGCACCTGTTCTCTTGGGGTCTGCAGCGTGGAGGTCCAGGGCACTGCGAATTATTTTGGATCAGCCTCCTTTACGTACACTGTCACAGCAAATGGATTGACATCAGCTGCTGCGACAGCTTCCTTGACCATCTCAGATGTAGCGGATTTTCTAATTTACGGCTCAGGTCTTGATGGTGCCGCTACCGTTAACTCGGCCGTCGACTTAAGTAGTGCTTCTCTTGGAGCTAGTTTGGATCGTAATGGAACCTTTGCGGACGGTTTTGCTCTAAGAGTGTCAAATATTTCTGGGGCGATAATAACGACATCACATAGCGGTATCGGTGCTTTCATTGCAGGAGATCGGGTTTTGCTGATCAACCTGCAGGGTTCCTCCTCAGACTATGTCGATGTCGGCAACTATGAGATGCTTACCGTGTCTGCCGTGACTGCGACGACGATAACACTTACGGGTGCGCCCAGTCTTAGCTATGACGGAGCCCTAGGTTCCTATGCCGATCAAGTGGTTGCAATTCAACGTGTGCCAGAATATGGGAGTGTGACCATAAGCGGAACTGGGAGCATCACGACGTCAGCCTGGGACCGCTTAGTCGCCGTACCTTCTGGTAATGCCGGTATGCGAACTGGAATCGTTGCCTTTGCAGTCAGTGGCACCTTGAGTATCCAAGCAGGTGGCAAGGTTCATGCGAACGGACTGGGATATCAGGGTACACTTGCTATCTCAAGTGGAGAAAGCATCCGGCAAAGTATTGCCTATGCACCGGCGCTCAGTACGGCAAATATCGGAGGTGGTGGACAGAACAACTATGTTGGGCCTACCTGCTGGAATAACGGAAATTTTGGCGGTGGTGGTGGCGGTGGACATGGTACGGTTGGGACAACTCCTTCCGTAGCCACCTCCAATGTTTTGTACTTAAATGGTGCAGGTGGCGAGTCATACGGCGAGTCCGATCTTAGCCAAATGTTTCATGGGTCATCTGGTGGCCAGTGTTATGCACCCTATTGTGGCTCACCCCATACATTGCCTGGATCTGGCGGAGGTATTGTCTTCATTTCTGCTCAAATCTTGAACAATGCTGGTTCGATCGAGAGCCTTGGTGCAAACGCGACCAATCTCAACGACTGCTGCGGAGGAACCAAATCCGGTGGACCTGGAGGCGGGGCCGGCGGATCCATCAAGATCGTTGCTGCACAAACCTCGGTTGGAACCTTACTTGCCACTGGAGGTACAGGTGGCAAAGGCCCCACGAGATCCATTTGGGCATGCGGTGAAGGCGCAGAAAATACTCGCGGCGGACTAGGTGCAGTGGGAATCATCGCCATAAAATCACCTACCGTGACAGATATCAGTGATACACCTGATGCCTTTATTGAGCCTTAAAAAGTTCTATAAAAAGTTGCACCTAATTTTAACACAGTCTTCCGCAATTGGGCCCTGTGGGGTAGCTATAAGTATCCAAAATCTATTGAATAAAATCTTTTTATAACGATCGAGTTAAGTTCGCCTGATGTCTCGCCGTAGGGCTGTAAGTTGAAGCGGATGGGTTAGGGATTTGGAAATTAGAGGAGCAAAATATGTCACTGCTGCGTCAGCCCTGGTATTTGAGTGATCAACACCGGATCTTTGGCCCCTTAAATGCTTTCACTTTATGTCAATTTCTCCTCGAACAAAGGGAGGCGAAAGACATGCATATCAGCCTCTCAGCGGAATCAGGCGCTTGGATTCCCCTTAGGGAATTGGGTGCTCTCATAGACCAACTCTTGCCAGCGGTTCGCAGCGCCGATCATTTACGTGTTCAAACGCTCACCCAAATTATGAATTGCTACTTGGTAAATAAAAACTCACTGCGTTTAGGTCAACTACGGCAACCGAGAGATGTCGGTTTCAGCGAATTACCTTATTCATGGCTGACCTTCGGTGGCGACTGGTTTCGTGAAGTGGAGCTGGAACTGCAGGAGCACTTAGGCAATCGCCAACCGGGAATGAGATACACCCAAAACTATAAGGCAGCCCGAGTCATTGGCTTTCATTCGCTTCAGGCCTGGCGTCTCATTTCGCTGGTCAATCAAGCTAGAGTTGGCTCTTCTCTTCGTCGCATCAATCCCTGGTTTGCTGTATCCCTCTCTGTTATTCCGGTCCTCTTCATGATCTATATGCAGGAACGCCTGAATGAATTATGGACTTTCCACTTGCGAAGATTGACCCGACGGAGCGAACGTTTTGCCGTGAATATTTCCGCAGAATTATTACGTTACCCTTCTGGAGGAGCTCGCTACACCGTCCTCTCTGAGGGCCACTGCCAGTGCTTGGGTTTCGGTGGAGCCCGCCTCGAACTTACGAGTCTATCCCAAAAAGTCAAAATTGGCGATGAGCTATTTCTGGCTTTTCCATCAGCTCCTGTAGCGCGACCTGGAGGTAAAGATATGGGGCATGGCGACAAGTGTTTGGTCAGCGGCAGGGTAGCTTGGACAACGTCCCAATCTTTAGGCGTAAAGTTTGTCGCTTTGAACAAGGAACAGGAAATGTATCTGACTCAGGTCTTACAGGCGGCCTAATGGCCCTAATGGAGTGCAAAGCCGCGGCTGGGTACGGAATCCTACCAAGCCTTCAAATAAGGCAAGTTCCCAACGCGCTTGGATTGAGACTTAGAGGAGACAAGCCAATTTTCGCCAATGGGGATTGAAGCTTTTCCCAAGCTGGAGGTTCCGCAACAAAAATAAGTAAGTCCTCACCGCCCGCACCCGTGGTTTTGAAGCTCCATTCCGTTCCGCAACCGGGAAGGGAACTTAATTGCTGGCCCAAGGACTGCGGATATACAGGCATCTTCTTCAGGCATTGACGCTGACATTCCATGGCATAAATCAAATCGGCGATGGAAAGATTATCGACCAGTTTTGCAAAAAAAGCCTGTTGCAGATGCAGATTCTTTTCCGTGAGTTCTTGGAGACCCTTTGGGTCATCCTGCAAATATTGTTGACCTCGCTGTACATAGATTTTTGTGGGCGCGCCAGTCTGATTGCCAGCAAAATGCAGCCAGGGGAAGCTTTGCTGCAACAGGGGCTGGCGTTCCAGGATGTATTCCCAAGAAGGTTCACCGGCTAGATAACGGTAGCTAATCAGGCCACCATAAGCTTGTGTTAGGACATCGTAGCCGGAACTATGACCTTGAAAAGCGAGCTGAGCCTTTCGCGCCAAATCGCAGGCTTGCTCTAAAATTTGAGGGCTGATGGACAGAGTCTCGCGGGCAGGCTGGTCCCCAGTCAGTAACAGACAAAGGTAGACGCCAAGCAAATAGGCGGAAGAAGAGCCGATCCCAAGCTTGGGCCCAAACTCTGAGTGAATCTCAATCACGATTTGCTTGTCCGAGTCTGTTTTTCCCGAGTAGCGCCGCCATACCTGAGCCAGAGATTCTTCGAGGGTAGGAATCGTGCGTCCCTCCTGCCTGGTTTCCTCGACATCTTTAGTAGAGCTATCCAAATGAAGGATTTTGGGGCGATCCCACAATGCGGAAGATAAGCACAAGCCCGCGCCAGGTCTTTGATGGCAATGAAAAGTCATCTTGGATTGAATGGCGAGACTTAAGGAAGGGGACCCCCAAAGGACGGAATATTCCCCTGCCAAAAGGATTTTGCCCGGCACTTGAAGGGTAAAAGGT
>JBIKVD010000337.1:0-4619 GCA_044357055.1 Oligoflexales bacterium
TTGACGCATGTGGCGGTCTTCCCTTAAGAAGCTTGCTGGCTAACGAATTTCAGCAGGGAACACACTCCCTCTGATACCCAGTGCTACTCCCATTCAGTTCTTTGCTATAACGGAGAATCTCGAGTTGATGAAAGGCCTAATTGCTGTAATGGTGCCTCTCATGATTGCAAGCAAGAAAACGCGCCAGCTTTTCGAGAGCAGCGCTTGGATATAAAGGAAAAAGGCATGAATCTGGCAGGTTTTGAGAAAGTAGCGGTCATTGGCGCAGGGCAAATGGGAGCAGGAATCGCGCAAGTTTGTGCAACAGCTGGGTTGGAGGTGAAACTCTATGATCTATCTGCCGATCAGCGAGAGAAGGCCCGAAAGATCATAAGTGGAAGCGTCAATAAGCTGTTGGAAAAGGGCAAAATCACGGCAGAGGCTGCTAAGCAAGCTTCGCAAGTTAAATTTGTCGATCAGTTGGCGCAGCTTAGCGATGTCGACCTAGTCATTGAAGCTATAGTCGAAAACGAAACGATCAAAGCTAGCCTCTTTCGCGAATTGGATGGCTTGATGAAACCGGACTGTGTCTTTGCTAGCAACACTTCTTCCATCCCCATTACTCGTCTTGCTGCAGCGACCAAGAGGCCTGAGCGATTCGTTGGCATGCACTTTATGAATCCCGTGCCCTTGATGCAGCTTGTCGAAGTGATTTCTGGCATGGCCACGCTTCCTGAAATCACTCAGCGGATTATCTCTCTGTCACGCGCACTGGGGAAAGAAGTGAGTCAAAGCAAGGACTTTCCAGGCTTCGTGGTAAACCGCATTCTCATGCCCATGATCAATGAGGCCTTTAACACGCTCATGGAAGGGATCGCCACTGCTGAGGATATTGATAAAGGGATGAAGCTAGGCACGAATCAGCCTATGGGTCCCTTGGCTTTAGCGGACTTTATCGGCCTCGATACCTGTTTGGCCATCGTCAATGTTCTCTATGATGGCACGCTGGATCCGCGATTTAGACCGTCGCCTCTCCTAAGGAAATATGTGGAAGCTGGCTATTTCGGACGTAAAGCCGGACGTGGTGTCTATAGTTACTGATGATTATTCTTTAAAACACACATAAACGGAGTACTCCCTATGCAAAAGTCTGGATTCGAAACCATCATCTTTGAGCAGGGCGAAGGCTATGCAAAGATTACCATTAATCGGCCGAAGGTATTGAATGCTCTTAATGAGACTGTTTTGGAAGAAATTCACGAAGCCTTGTTAGAAGAAGTTGACCCAGAAAAAACCCGCATCATCATTTTGCAAGGCGCGGGGGGCAAGGCCTTTGCGGCGGGCGCGGACATTGCTCCTATGAGCGAGTTGACCCCTGATGAGGCTTTGGATTTCGCGCGGGCTGGCCAAGCGCTGACAGTAACCATGGAGGCTATGGCGCAGATTTTTATCGCTAAGGTTGATGGGTTCGCCTTGGGTGGCGGCTGCGAACTTGCTATGGCGTGTGATTTAATCTTGGCCTCAGAGCATGCGCGGTTTGGTCAACCAGAAGTCAATTTGGGATTGATTCCGGGGTTTGGCGGCACTCAACGGCTGGTAAAACGAGTGGGTCTCCCTGTCGCGATGGACTTGATACTTTGCGGACAAGGGCGAACCTTAAAGGCGGAGGAGGCTCTAAAGTTGGGCCTGGTTTCCAGAGTCGTGCCACAAGATCAATTAGAAACGGAATTGAATGGGATGATAAAATCCATCCTTGCGGCGGGGCCAATGGCCGTAGCCGAGGCCAAATTGATGGTTCGACAGGGAGAATCAGGCGCCTTAGTGGACGGCTTAAATGCGGAGGCCACTGCTTTCGCTATGTGTTTTGCACGTGAGGAATCTGCCGAGGGAATGAAAGCATTCTTAGAAAAGCGTAAAGCAAAATTCGATTGGTGAGGACCGAGGTTTTTTGGAGTGAGAGGGGCCTTCTTTGTTATTAAAAATTTGCTGAATGAAGCAATCCCTGGTAGAAGTTGTCATGTAGACTTTTAGGATCTTGTTTGTATTGTCCAGCTAATTTTCCGGTGTGCTAAGATTTTTCCATGTTTCTCTCGCGTAAAGAGGTGTCAGAATGAAAGATTTTATTTCCAAACTGCAAAAAGATGTGATGAAGTTTCAGCGGACCATCCAAAAGCAGAGCGATGATATTTTGCACAAATTAAAAGCCGCGACTTCCAAATCTAATTTGGAAGAGACACGCAAAACCGTTGAAAAACTGGTGCAAAGCAAAGTGACAGAGTTTGAGCCGACGCTTATGAAGTTTGTTAAGGATATCAAACAAAACGCTGCCAAAGCAGGGATCGATTTGGGCGATTTAGAGGGCACCGTGCAGAAGGCGACGAAAGCTGCAAAGGCAACCATTCTCCGCACTACCCGTAAAGCTGCAAGAACAACCGCCAAAACTGGCAAGGGTACGACAAAGCTTGAAGCGACCGAGAAAGCGAAAAAGCCAGCAAAAGCGGCGCAGAAATCGACCACTGCAAAAGCTGCCGTTAAGACCAGCACGGTAAAAGCAGCCCCTAAGACGAGCAAGAAGAAACCCTCTTAAATCGAGTCTTGTTGTTTCTTCGGGTTTCCAACTTTTTTGAAACACTGCCTTGCTATAACTGCTCTTACCTTATGCTCGAACAACTATGAATCCTCTTTCCTTAGCTAAGAATCCAGAGCTGTCGAGGCCTGCCCAAATCAAAAGTCTGTGGCGGCTTCTGCTGCAGTGGTATGACGCCAATGATCGAGATTTGCCGTGGCGCCGCGCCTATGCAAAAGCAAAAGACCCCTATCCTGTGTGGGTTTCAGAAATCATGTTACAGCAAACCGTCATTAAGGCGGTTATCCCTATTTATCAAAATTTTCTTATTCATTTTCCCCAGCTTTCGAATCTTGCAGGTGCTCAAGAACATGATTTGCGAGTTGCCACCCGTGGATTGGGCTACTATCGACGATTTCAATGGATGCAGCGAGCCGCAAAACAGATTTTAGCAGCCGGGAAATGGCCAAGTTCCTATGAGGAATGGTTAGAAGTTCCAGGAGTGGGGCCCTATACTGCAGCGGCTGTGTCTAGCATTGTCTTAAATGAGTCTAAACTCGTGGTTGATGGAAACGTAGAGCGCATCTTCTGTCGTTTGTTCGACTGGCGTCTGCCAGCAAACCATCCCGTGGTAAAGAGTACGATCCGGGCAATGGAAGAGCGATGGGCCCCTAAGGTAAGACCCGGGGATGGGAACCAGGCCCTCATGGAATTGGGGCAGTTGCTTTGCCGACCGACCAAACCTCGTTGTGGTGAATGCCCGGTGGCTGGTTTTTGCGAAGCCAAGACCCGAGGCAGTCAAGACTTAGCGCCGGCGGCTAAGGTAAAAGACCCCTTTGTATCTGTGAAACTTCGCTTAGTTATAGATTGGCAGCGAGGGCGTCTTGAGCTCTCTCCTCGGCAGGGAGCCAGGTTCCTGTCGGGGCACCCTGGCCTACCCACATTTCTCTTGCAGTCGAAGGATACTTGGGTTGAAGATAGCGCGGAGGGTGCTTTGGCGCCTCCGAAGGCTTCCTTCTGGGCGGGACGTCAGGTCATCGGAGTTTTTCAACATTCCATCACGCGGCACAAACTGAGCGTGGAAGTTATGGTTACCAACAGGTTCCTGCGCAGTGAGGTGGCGACCAGTCGGAAGCGAGTTCGCCAATTTTTAGCACAAGAGCAGGAGATCTTGACTTCGAGCCTAGACAGAAAAGCTTTCCGCTTGTTGGAGTCGAGTCTAGGTTCACACTCGTAGCCCGGCCGTTCGAGATTTTTGATTTTTTACAGAGCTGATAGGGTCTCAATTTTTTGCTGATATAAGGAATTGGATTTTATGTTGCCTATTGACCATACCGCTAGACACCAGCATCTTTTTGAACTCCTCGGAGACCACGCTTTTGTCGCGCTTTCCCAGCCGATAAGCCATCGAAATAGCGATGTGGATTTTCCCTATCGCCAAGAGAGTTTTTTCTATTACCTGACAGGACTCGATGAGCCCATGACCGCCTTGGTTGTTGCCAGGGACGAAAAAGGCAAAATGAGACGGACCTTGTTTCTTCGCGAACGTGACCCGGCAAGAGAAATATGGGACGGGGAAATGTTAGGGGTAGAAAGAGCCAAGGGTACCTTACCGATTGATGAGGCGCGGCCCATCGCTCGCTTATGGCAGGATTTACCCCAGTTGCTGCAGTTTAGTGAGGCCGTTTATTTTCCTTTTGGCCTGGACGGGGAAGCCGATAGGGCCTTTATACCAGTGCTGACAGCGGCGGCTCGATTACGCAAGAAAGAGCGAACTTTTCGCTTAGCCGTATTGGATCCACTTTATTTGGCGGGTCTGATGCGATCTAAGAAACAGCCCGAAGAGATTGCGCGCTTGCAAAAAGCGGCAGAGATTACTCACCTTGCTTATGAAACGATGTTCAAATCACCCTTGGTTGGCAAATCGGAACGTTATGTCCATGGCCTGTTGCAGCAGGGCTTTGCGCAGGGGGGGGCTGAAATGGAAGCCTATCCATCGATTGTTGCCGCTGGTAAAAATGCTTGTACGCTTCATTACATCCGAAACAATGCGCCTCTTTTAGACGGAGATATG
>JBIKVD010000338.1:0-4609 GCA_044357055.1 Oligoflexales bacterium
TCAATAGGCTCGCCCTGAGCATCCAGTAGTTGCAGGGTACTCCCATGATCCAAGCCGATATCAGCAGCAGAGCGACGAACGCCATAGATATTGAAGCCATCGTAGTCGGTGTCAGAAGGTGCATTTGTCACCACCCAACTTAACTCCAGTTTGCCGTCCCCCAAATCGCGGATCTCAAATCCACTTGGGGAGCGAAAGGATTCGTCAGTAATAATCTCTGGATTACTACTGTCATCGCCGCAGGCCCAAAGGGCTGAAGCTGCAGCTAGGCTTAGGCACCAGGCTCCTAGCCTCTTGAAGTGTTTTACCTGAGTGTTCGACATATTAGCCTCCTGAAAATTCCATAAAATGCGTGTCCGTAGGGTACCTTGGTAGTCCAAGGTATGACAAGAAAAAGCAAAGCATATCATACTATTGACGCGAAACACGGCAGGAATGGTGGCTCTGCGTGTCCTCTCGCTTAAGGTGAGCCAGGCCTTATTGACGCGACCGTTATGCCATGTCCTCTGAAAGGCAGATCTCGTCCGTTCAGGCACCTAGATCGTCCGTTGGCAGGAGGCCCCTGGAAAGGCAGTAGCCTACGCTCTATTTTCCTTCCAGGACTGCCGGTGGTTCGGCGGTTTATTTCCACGAAAAAAGGTGAATGAGTATGAAAAAGTTGTTGTTAGGTGTGATGGTGTCTTTGTTTGCAGGGCATAGTTCGGCGAGTTCTTCGCCAGCGCCAATTCCTGAGGCGCATGTTTGGAAAGGGAGTGGAACAAGATACGATATAAGCAAGATGGAACAGGGCACTTATGAACTGACGCTAGAGATTCAGAAATTGAGCCCCCAGGAGCAAAAGAGTGTGGCGACCGTGACCCTAGCCACGGGAGAAGTGATGATCATTAGCTGCAGCCAGGTCAATTCGGAGCGCGGTTGGAGCCTCGAATGTAGCAATGGTAAGGGTGGAGGTTATTGTTTTGATCAGGGAATGTGCCAAAATTATGTAGCGGATGCTGACGGACGAGCTTACGCAACGACCCTAAGTTTTGACGGAAAAGACTCGATGCGACTCCTTCGCACAGAACTGCTAAATGGCAAAGCGGTCGGGTTTTTTGCCGAAACCTTAAAGCGTCAATAAGCGCAGTGATCAAGCGCAGTGATCAAGCGCAGGGAATGAAACCTTGTATCAAAAAGGGTGTTGTTATCTTAAAGAAAGCCATAAAAATTCTGATTCCTACTGAGAGCAACACCCCCATAAAATTGATTGCCAACCTCTTACGGGTGAATCTTGTCATTGCCCCGCTGGCCTGTGCTTTGTTTGTCTTTGCATTTAATGGGGCTGGAGACTTCTGGTTTCGCTTTTGGGGTTCCATGATTATTTCGGTATGTACGGGAACTCTCTGTCTCCTTGGCGGAAGATCACTGGAGTTCGCCAGGCAGAGAGTGCTGCGACGCCGGCTAGGATTTGCGCCGGCATCCAGTTTGATTTTTGGCTTTTCTGCGGCCCTGCCCTTTATGTTGCCAGGGTTATACCTAGGGTTTCAGGCTCATTTGTGGTATCGGGAACTCGCAGGTCGCCCCTGGGTCGCGGGGCCGCGGCTATCTGATTATAGTGTGGGTATCATGTTAGGGGCGCTCATAGCTTTGGTATTTTTTGTTTTAGAGGTTCTGCGCGAGCAAAAAAGGATGGAGCGAGCTAACAAGGATAGGTTGGGTGCCCTAGAAACTGAGAGGCTCAAGGCCGAAGTGGGAGCACTCTCCGCACAATTAAACCCACACTTTCTCTTTAATAGTTTAAACACCATTGCCGCCACCATCCCCAATGATCCGCAGGATGCTGAGGATATGGTGGTTTGTCTGGCGGACCTATATCGATCGATTTTGAAGGCGGTGAAAAAGCCGACGCACAGCCTGGCAGAAGAGTTGGGAATATGTGGATCCTACCTGGCTATTGAGAAAATTCGTTTTGGTTCGCGGGTAGAATATGAGTTCCTAGTTGAACCAGCCTTACTCACAGGCACGATTCAAATTCCGGTCTTGCTCTTGCAGCCTTTGGTCGAGAATGCGATCAAACATGGCCTTGCCCCCAAAGCAGAGGGTGGAAGAATTGAGTTACGGGGCTGGCAGCAACAAGGGACCTTATTCTTGAAGCTTACCGATAATGGTTTGGGTAATCGTAGCAAATTGAGTGCAGGCGAAGGTACGGGGATTACCAATTGCAGGTCTCGGCTGCAGATGCTATTTGGTGCAAAAGCCAAGCTCGAACTTGTTTCGACGAGTGCTGGGGCGACGATTTCGATCGAAATGCCACTGGGCTTGGCCGTTGCGGAAGGGCGTCCGACATGATCAAAAAACTTAAAGTCATGATCATTGATGACGAGCAGGCAGCTCGTCTGCGACTTGCCAGGTTACTTGAGACCCATGCAAACTTGGAATGCATCGGGGAAGCGTCCGATGGACTGCAAGCACTGCGCCTTATCTCTGAGCTGAAGCCCGACGTTGTTTTCTTAGATATTGAGATGCCCGAATTCAATGGGCTTGAAGTCGCCCGCGCCCTCGGGGTGCATGGCCCACTTATAGTCTTTGTGACCGCGTACGATCAGTATGCTCTCGCTGCCTTTGAATCGTCAGCGATCGATTATGTCGTCAAACCCGTGCATGCCGAGCGTTTGGCTTTAGCGCTCGAAAAAATCCAGCGACTCAACCCGTCTTCCCAACAAAAAAAAATGGAAGTATTTTTCTCACAGCTGAAACCGCAGCTATTGCCTATGAACCTGGCGTTCCGTATCGGCCAGCATTTCGAAATTGTAAAAGCGCAGGGTATCTCTGTGATAAGAGCTCTTGATCACTATTCTCAAGTCATTGTTGGTGACAAAGAATATCTTTCGGAAGAAAGCATTGATAGTCTTGCGGATCGTTTAAAGCACCTGGCTTTTTTACGGGTCCACCGAAGCGCGCTGATTAATCTGGATTTCATTGCCGGACTTAGACGCCTAGGTGATCGCAAATACGTGGTGGATCTGAACGACTTTCCCCAATCTGAAGTCAAAATAAGCCGGGAGCGCCTGCCAGAGCTCAAGAGAAGGCTGGGCCTTGATGAGGCCTAAAGCCCCCTATTGACGCTCTTTCATTATGGCAGGACAACAGAGCCAACGAACTGCTTGCCGTCATTGGCAAAAATGGTCAAGGAAGCGCCCTTATAGTAGCTATCCGTCAAGCCAGCATCGCTTAGATTGATGATAACTTTGTCGCTTAGATAAGCTTCGCATTGGTCGTTACTGCGGTGGATTAACTGAGCGCTGCATTGCACGGGATAGGTTTCCAGACAAGATCCAACTTCCAGTGTGAAGACATGTTTAGCGCAGCCTCCTGAATAGCCGACAAGAAATTCTAGATTTTGCTTCGAACCATCCAAGGTTGCTTTTTGCGCAGCAAAGGGTGCCATAGCCAATTCCTCAATGATCGAGTAGCTTTCCTGGCCGACAACGCCGTCTGGTGTCATGCTATTCACATGGACATAGCCGAGCTTTAAGGAAGATCCTTTGGGATTCGCCTGTGCCTCAGCATTTGTCACGGTCAGGACTTTGATGGAATCCTTGTGACCGATGCAATTCGTATGTCCCATGCCGTTTTCTGCGTAAGCCTTTTTTACCTTAACAACTAAGCTGAGTTCACTGTCCGCGTAAGTCACAGATCCGTTCAACTTGGCGATACTTGTGACTTCAAGGACCTGAGTTTCGAAGACGCAGTGTTCAAGAAAGGAAGCGTGAGCCGTACTTGCTGCAAAAAGAAACATCATCATGGCTGATCGTAACATAGTCAATTCCCCCGATATTATCTGGTTTTAGTTGCTTTGGAGATCGAAAGAGCCCATCCCTGGCATCTCTGATGGAGTTCCGTCTCTGGATGAAGATCTAGCAGATAGCTCTAACGGTGTCTGCGAGCATTGAGAGCTTGCAGAAATTCCTGTACGCAGCAGCGTCCACAGAGGGTATATAGAGGATAAGCTGTCAAATTAATTAACTAAATAAACACACTACTCAAAACACCTCGCAAGAGAACCATCTGGATCCATCGCAATGGTGTTGTAGAAATAAGGAAACACCTCTTCCACGATTTGACACATGGGAGCGACATCTTCTAGGCCATTGGCTGCAACGCTAAAAGCCTCATCAATGGCGACGCGGAAAAGCTCATCGCCGGTTTCAAAGGATCCGATGGCCGCATTCTGGTTTACCAACCACTCCAGGGTCGCTTGGCCCAAAGCCACCGTTCTTGAGGGTCCAGCAGCAATGTTGGCTGATTCAAACATCCTGTGGACACCGTGGGCGAGAATAGCCCCTATAATATGGGGGTCGCTATAACTATAAGAGGCACAGTCTATTTGTTCTGGGCTAGGGATCTCGACGGGCTCGTCACTTTCTTCTTCAGCAGGAGCGGAAAAGGCATCCCAAACGCTGTCGGTAATAGATTTTTTCACCCCATCAGCCAACTCCTCCGACGTGACATCCCGGGTCCTTTGCATGCACTTGATTTGAGAAATATCCGTCTCTTCTGCCAGGGAATAGTGGGCAAACAAATCGGCGAAGGACTCATTAATGGCAACGGCAGTCGAAGAGGAAGTTGC
>JBIKVD010000066.1:0-14814 GCA_044357055.1 Oligoflexales bacterium
AAGCGAATTCGCAAAATCAGGGCTCGACGGAACTTGCAGAACATGCACTTGAATCGATATCTCCCGGGGATCCCTGGGATCTCATTGCCTTCAGTCGTGATTCACTCATGTTCGTAAATCCCCTGCTCGGAAGTATTCAGAAGCGCAGAATGAATGGCGCCTTAATTGATGAGCTCACTGCTGCCGAAATTGGGCTTGAGCATTTTCGACCGGTTGTTGCGCAACAGTTGACGAAGGGTCGGGAGTATCTGATTGCTAGCCAAGGCTTAAGCAATAGCGAAGTTCCCGTGATAAACGGGAAACAAACTCTAATACGAGTGGAGTGGGACTCTGAGGGAGCTTACCAAGAGGCGAGAGCCTTGCCATCGCTTTCCTTGTCAGTTCCCCAGGCGCTAAGTTCCGTTGCTGGTACTTCTGTACGCATTTTTGGACTGTGCCCGGATCAATTGGGCGGATGCCAGGCGGGCATTTCTACGGTCGATATGCAGAGCATGACGGAAACGTCCTTTGCTGGCATGACCACTGGATACTCCCAGTTTGGTGGCGTCGTCTCTGGTGGATCAAAATTTTTCTCTCAAGTCAACAATGCTGCAGGTAATACCGTCCTGGCTTCCTGGGATTTTGCGGGCCGCCAAGGGGACGATTTCTTCACTTTCGAAACCTCGGAAATTACTAACATACACTTTGATGCGGGATCAAAGATGCTGTTTTTTGGCGAATCAAGAGGCGGCGGTGGCGAAGGCTCTCTGGTGATTGCGTCATCAGAAACGGGGGCGGTTGAAGAAAAAGTGGAACTCGACTCTATACCCTATGCGTTCGTGGCCTTTTGAAAACTCTTTATCAATATTGGGAGAGATAAGATGAATGCATCCTTTCTATCATTTGGTTTGTCCTTAGCGCTGCTGGCTGGAATTTCTTCAACCTCAATCTTGGCTGGGATCAAACTGGGAGAAGTCCCTCCTTCGATCAAACTGAGCGGAGATTTAGGGGGGCGTTTAACGGGTGCCGATTGGGCTAGCGAAGAACTGAAAGGTAAAGTCCATGTGCTGTTTTATGTGGATCCTGACGAGAAGGATCTAAACGACCATGCCGCCCAGGCCCTTAAAGCCGAAGCCTTTCCATTGGATGCTTATACTTCGATAGCCATTATCAATATGGCCGCGACCTGGAAGCCAAATTTTGCCATTGAATCGCGCTTAGAAGAAAAACAGAAAGAGTTTCCTCATACGATATATGTGAAGGATTTTCAGAAACTCCTAGTGAAACAATGGCAGCTTGCCGATGATAGTAGCGACGTAGTGGTATTTGACAAAGACGGGAAGGTTGTCTTTGTAAAAATGGGAAAGTTAGCGGATGCTGACGTAGCGCAGTTGGTACAGGTGGTGCGAGCAAACCTGTCATCTAGATAGGCTAAGAAAAATGAAAAGGGGGAGACTTAAGCTCCCCCTTGGTATTTGACGGTACTATGTAAGATTTCAGTCCAACATTGCCTTGAGAATCACGGTCACTGCTTCTTTTCTTTCAGACTTGTCCAACTTACCGTCCATGTCCTCGTCAAAAAGCCCTAGAAGTTGGATGAGTACATCTTTAAGAATACCTGAGTAGGTTTCGCCTTTCTCAAGTTTTTCCATGATTGGCTCAGTGCATTCCATCGGTTCGACATAAAGTAACTCTTTGCCTTTCTCGTCGTCATCGCCTTCGATACGTTCACCAACCGTGATCACTTCATCGTCGGAAAGGTCTACAGCATCTCCGCTGCTCGAACCGGGCGCGGTGCTATCGCCTTTGTCCCCAGCTCCTTCAGGTTCCGATTGATTGATACCGCAGAAGCCTGGGTCTGGCATCACGGGTTCGATCCAGTGACAACGGCCGATGGAGTTGTCGATGTCATGGTAGATGGCTTCCTTTTCACCAGAACTACCATCAGAATTTCCAGCATATTCTCCAACGGCTTCCGGATCATTTATGACAACGTCAACACAATCGTCAATGGCTGGGGGCAATTCGACATCAACACCCGTGCAGTAGTACTCTACTGCACCATTGCTGTGAGTGACTTCTTTACATTCGCTATCGACATTACTAACCGTGTCGTCCTTTTTGCTGATGATATCCTCATCGCTAGGGGGAGAAGCTCTTCCTTCACTTGCAGCAACGGCTTCACTTGAGTCCCTCTCCGCGCTTGCCGCTTCTTCTGAGCCTAGATCATCACTGGCTGCCTTCTTGAATTCGGAACTCGTAAGGCGAGAAGCGTAGACGGCGGACTTGTTTTCGTAGTTTTGACTGCTTTTTTCACCCACTAAATTTGTCAAAAGCAAGTCAGCTGTTTGCGCATAAGTCATCTTTTCAGTGTCTTCAGCGGGGGTGGCCTGCGTTTTGTCTTCAGCCTCTTCAGCCTTAAACATTTGATCACTACAGGCGTTCAGGGAAAGCGCCAGCAAGAGTGCTGCGCCATGTGTTAAATTTCGCTTCATTTTCATATCATCTCCTCAATAAGTCTGTTGATACTCCATCGAATACATGGCTCTTATCGGCATTATTTGCGCATTGCCCAAGACAAGGGATCGACTTAGCGTATTCCCGTGTATACAGACCAAAGGTAGGATGGTTTCTTTGTAACTATTTTAATTTCTTAGTATTTATTCGCGAGCGGGAACCTCCGCGAGACGTATGTCGGGCACTTAAGCAGAACTAACGAAAGATTAGAAAGATTTGGCGACCACAGAATCACCGATCATTGGAATTTGCTCTCGTGGCCCGCACATCACGTGTGTTTAGATGCAAAAGATAGCCAGGGACAGCAACAGTTCCAAGATATGGAGTGTGATTAATGATTCATAGACTTCTTCCTTTCCGACCCTGCCTTTTGCCTATGTTTTTTTTTAGTTTCCTGCCTTGTCCTCTTAAGGCCCAGTACCAAGGACATGGCGCCGGGACGTTAACGCAGGATCAGCTGGAGAAATTTGCTCCACTGGCCATTGATCCTACCTCTGCAAGCAAAATTGAACGAGCTCTGGATGTAAGAAGCCCCGGGGGAGGGGTGTTATCACCTGATGGCACCAAATTGTATTTCACTTGGAATGTCACCGGGACAAGGCAACTTTGGTTGTCGGAGAAGAATCAGACGTTTCCGGTGCAACTGACAGCTGGTAGTGACCAGGTCAGTGTCGAAAAAATCTCACCGGACGGCAAATGGTTGGCTATTTCCCGTGACGAAGCGGGCAAAGAGTATCCTCAACTCTACTTGATGGACACGTCGACTCGAAATTTTCATTTGGTCTTTGCGAAGGAAAAGGTGCTGGCTTCCTTCAGTCATTTCTCGCCCGATAGTAAAGTTGTTTACTATATGGCTAATGATCAAGGTCCCACATCACAGTCTGCATTCTCGTATAGCATTTCTTCCCGCAGTTCGGAGAGGATTTTTACGAAGGAGGGTTATTGGTTCATTGCCGACTATGATGCTAATCGCAGGTGGCTGTTGGGGTTGGCAAAAGGAAGTACCGCCCGAGAGTATCACGAATTTGATCTTAACTCGCGAGAGACAACTCCCTTGTTCGGCGTGGATGAAGAGGAGTCCTATTCTGCGCTCTACGCAAGAGACGGGCGTCTCCTGGTCCTTTCCAATAAGTTTGGCGACTATCAGAGGCTCTATGAATGGCGTCGAGATTCGGGGTTCAAACCGTTGTCAGCCGACATCCCCTATGATGTCGAAGAGTGGACCGCCGACTATCAGCGTACCCGTATTTTGTATTCTATTAACGAAGGCGGATTCCTCAAGTTGGCAGGCCTGGATCTCAAGACGAAGAAACCTCTTCCCAATCTCCCTAAATTTCCTGGATCTTCCGCTATTTGGCCCTTGGGAGGAACTTATGACGGTCGCTTTGACATCCTTTTGATTGGCTACTCTGATCGACCATCTGAACCGTGGATTCATGATTGGAAAACCGGAAAATCGTTCCAATGGGTGAGGACAAGCACTCCGGAGGTGTCAGCCCTCGATACTGTGGTTGCAGAATTGCAGACCTACCCCTCAAGGGACAAAGTAAACATTCCCATGTTTATCTACCGTCCCAAGGTGTGCTTAAAGAAAACTTGTCCCGTGATTGTCAATTTTCATGGTGGGCCTGAGGGACAGTCGCTCCCAAGCTATAGCGCGATACACGAACTTTTTTTCTCTCGTGAATTTGTTTTGATTTATCCAAATATTCGCGGCAGTTCAGGCTATGGAAAGTCTTGGTTGGATGCAGATAACGGAGCAAAACGCTTGGAAGTCATCGGCGACATCGAAGATGTCGCATTGCACATTCGTAAATCTTTTGCCGTGAATGGTATACCGCCAAAGATCGGCGTTATGGGCGGAAGTTATGGTGGTTATGCGACCATGGTGGCCATGACGAAATTCGCGGGAGCTTACGATGCGGGCGTTGCTATCGTCGGAATGAGCGACCTTATTAGCTTTCTTGCTAACACTGCCCCTTACAGACGCCAGCTGCGGGTGACGGAGTATGGTGATCCAGAGAAAGATCTTGAAGCTCTCAAAGCCTTGAGCCCGATAACTCACTTGGACAAAATCAAGAGCCCTCTGATGATCATCCAGGGAGCGAATGACCCGCGGGTGCCAGCTGGTGAAGCGGTACAGATGTATGACGCTATGATGAAAAAGGGAATAGAAGCCAAGTTGATTCTTTTTGCGGATGAAGGTCATGGGGTGGCGAAACGTGGAAACCGGGTCATTTATTACGGGCATTTACTCGATTTCTTCGCCAAGCATCTCACCATGGCCACCCCAGTGCAACCGGGTGGTTAATTGGTACAGCCCATACCGACACGATGTTTTAGCCACCCTTTGCAGCCCTAGTTGAGAGCAGGAAATTGTTGTAGATGCTTGGCCCCTTCCACCGTCAGACTTCTTCCACGTGGGCCCCGGGCCAGATAGCCAATGTGAACAAGGTAAGGTTCAAATACCTCTTCAAGGGTGTGACGATCCTCCCCTAATGTTGCGGCGAGTGTTTCGAGCCCGACCGGTCCCCCTTGGTAGCGTTCAGCGATCGTCTTTAAAATCTGGCGATCCATACGTTCCAAACCCTGGCTATCGATTTCCAATCGCGATAAAGCAAATTCTACCAATCCCTCGTCAATGAGATCTTGATCCTTAATGGCAGCGTAATCACGAATGCGTTTTAACAATCGATTGGCAAGGCGAGGAGTCCCCCGGGAAGCAGCGGCTATCAAGTGAGCGGCGCCGGAGCCTAATTTTAGGGAAAGGGTGCCTGAATTTGTTTCGACGATTTGCGACAATGCCTGCAAGTCGTAGTAACCGAGCTTTTCCACCAAACCAAACCGATTACGTAAGGGGCGAGAAAGAGAGGATGCTTTCGTGGTAGCGCCGATAAGAGTAAAAGGTGGCAGGGGCATGTTCACGGTTCGAGCTGTCGGGCCGGCTCCAATGACGATGTCCATCATGAAATCTTCCATGGCCGAATAGAGAATTTCCTCAACTTGAATCGTCAGCCGGTGAATCTCATCGATGAATAAGATGGTTCCCACATCCAAGCTGGCTAGGATTCCCACCAAATCACCTGGCTTGGCAATGGAAGGGCCGCTGGTCTGGACAAATTTCGCGCCCATCTCGAGGGCAACAATTCGTGCAAGTGTCGTTTTTCCCAGGCCGGGAGGTCCATGCAATAAGACATGATCTAAGGTTGTTTGTCGTTTCTTTGCGGCCTCAACTGACACCTTCAAGTTTTCTTTCACATGGTCTTGACCGGGGTAATCTGCAAAAGTCTGGGGCCGCAGATTAGGATGCGAACTATGAAAGCCGCGATCTTCCTCGGTTTCAGTGCCCCCGAGTTGTTGCTTGATAATAAAGTTCTGCTCCATGGCACCCTCTTGAAATAGGCAAAGAATCTAAAAAACAGCATCGAGATTTGCTTTGTGCGCTTGAGGTTTGTTGCGCTGGTTAAGAGATAATAGCACTTTTCGCAATAAATCCTGAAAATCAGGTTTTTCTAGCTTAGCTGCCAAATCCGAGAGCGTTTGTTGAAAATCTGCGGTCTTAAATCCTAGATTGCAAAGTGCGGACTCGACATCGTGGAGTGTTTGGGAGGTTGTGTGACTCTTGGTTAGGAAGAGGGTATTTTCGCTACCCGGAACCGCTCCTTGCAACCACAAGTGGTCCAGCTTCCCTTTCAGTTCGACGAGCATTTTTTCTGCGGTACGTTGCCCTATGCCCGGAACTCTTTTCAAGGAGTCCACCCGCTGCTCTAAGACGATTTGGATGAGAGCGTTGACAGGTATCGTGGACAATATAGCCAAGGCAATCCGCGGCCCGATACCACTAATGGCAAGAAGAATTAGGAACACTTGCTTATCGGCGAGACTCTCAAAACCGAAGAGACGAATCTGGTCCTCGCGCACATGAGTATAAATCCATAATTCAAGATTCTGATTAGAAGTAAAATTTTGACTGAGGATCGGAAGGGGAACTTCAATTCCGTAACCTACGCCACCTACCATCAGAATCAGCCGGTCTGGCAGAATTTGACGCACAGTTCCCTGCAAATAGTCAATCATGGTGTGTGGTGTCCCGTTTGCGGTTTGATTTTTGAGGTGAGGATCTGCTTCAAGGCATCCACATGCCTGGTGATGGATGCTAAATCATTATTCTTCGAGACATTGAGGGATTGGAGGTCTTGTTCCATAGATTCTATCCGATTCAACATATCTTGCCCCTGATACACCAGCGCTTCGATTGCATTGTTAAAGGTGCGTGCAAGATATTTAAGGTCATCATTCTTTCTGATTTGAAGGGGGCTATTCCAATGACCTCTTTCAATGGCGCGCAACTTCTTAGAAATAGCAAACATAGGGCCAGCGATTCTGTGAGTGATAAACAGTCCTGCTAAGGTAATTAAGAGCGCATTAATTGCCACGGCACTTGTCATGGCCAATAAAATCGGAGGTGGCAAAAACTGGGGCGCGCGCAAAATTCCAAAGCTAAAAAGAGGATAGAGTAAAACACCGATCGTTAGGATCGTTGTTAGGATGGCAACGAGGGCGAGGCTAAGCACGTATTTTAATTGAAAATCCCGATTAACGAGATAGATGCGTTTGGAGGGTCTCATAGGGGAACCTTTGCTACTAACTCACAAGAATGGCCGATACGAAACTGCAAATGTTCGTCGATGGATTTAGCTTTGCTTCGAGTATAGGGCAGCCCTGGGTCTGATCCCAGTAGAAATTGCGGCAGGAGCTCAAGAAGTCGAATGGAGTGAAAGGTGGGAAGGATAGACTTCCTGAGTCAGCGCTCGCTTAATGAGCGCGAAGGGCCGCGACCTTATCGGTTTTCTCCCAAGGAAATTCAGGTCGCCCAAAGTGGCCGTATGATGCCGTCGGACGATAAATAGGGCGCAAAAGATCTAATTGGTCGGTAATTTCCCTTGGTTTTAAACCAAAGTTCTTCCGAATCAGGGAACTGAGGGTTGCACCGTCTAATTTGCTCGTACCGTAAGTATCAACAAAAACACTTACAGGTTCCGCCACGCCTATAGCGTAAGCCAATTGGACGAGACAGCGGCTAGCTAAACCTGCCGCGACAATATTCTTAGCAATATAGCGTGCCATGTAGGCTGCAGAACGATCTACTTTGGTCGGGTCCTTCCCTGAAAAAGCACCACCGCCATGGGCGCCGTGTCCCCCGTAGGTATCCACGATAATTTTCCTCCCGGTGAGTCCGCAATCGCCCTGGGGGCCGCCAATAACGAATTTTCCCGTGGGATTGACGTGGTAGGTCGGGTTCTTCAGTAGCTCTGCCGGGATGACCTTTTTAATGCATTTTTCTATGACAAATTCTTTGAGCTCACCATGGCTAACATCTGGTTCGTGTTGCGTGGAGACCACAATCGTGTCGATAGAGGTGAAGCGACCATTTTCGTAGCGGGCCGTCACTTGGCTTTTTGCATCTGGCCTCAAGAAAGGAATTTTTTCCATTTTTCGCAAGCGAGCGAGTTCAGACATAATGCGATGGGCGTAGCTGATGGTCGCTGGCATGAACTCAGCAGTCTCATCACAGGCATAGCCAAACATCATCCCCTGATCACCTGCTCCCTGCTCGGCGTGAAGTCCTTGACCGGCTGTCACCCCCATGGAAATGTCAGGAGATTGCTCTTCCACGGACAGCAGAATTCCACAGCTTTTGGCATCAAATCCCAGTTCACTGCGGTTGTAGCCAATATCGGCAATCGTTTGCCGGGCGATATGGGCATAATCAACCCGAGCTGTTGTGGTAATCTCGCCAGCAATCACAACCAAGCCAGTTTTGGTCAACGTTTCACAAGCTACCCTAGCATGTGGATCTTGGGTCAGGATTGCATCCAAGACGGCATCACTGATTTGATCACACAGTTTATCCGGATGTCCCTCACCCACTGATTCTGAGGTAAACAAGTAATTTCCTAAATTTGAATTTGTCATGTCCAAAGTCCTCTTCGTAACTGTAGGGTCGCAATTTTATCGGAAAGATGCACATCCACAATACCCACTAGAGACCGTGTGTGGCCTACTCCTAGTGTTTGATAGAATGCCAAGGATTCAGGGAAACATGCGCTCTCAAAATTTTCAAGGCCTTTCACCGCTGGTAATAGCTCATCAATAGCCATAGTGACTGTCTGGCCATTCTTTATTTTATAGCTGATTTGCTCGGAATCCGTGTACAGAGATGGCAAACCAAGCTGGACCTCGTCAAGCGGTAGGAGAAAAGTCTCTATGGGGTGTTCCAATACCTCTTCTAAGCTCTTGGTCTGCGCGCTAGCAATGCCAGAAGATTGGGATCGAAGGAGGTCTGTGACAGTGCCGTACGTTCCCAGCTTTCTCGCAAGATCTCGTGCTAAACACCTGACATAGGTACCCTTATGGCAGGTAGCTTCAAATCTGGCCTTTGGTGGCGCATAATTTAGCAATTCATATTCTTTAATAAAAACATGCCTTTGAAGCTGTGGGTCCGATAAATCAACCTCCTTCCCACCGCGAGCATATTTGTGGAGGGACTTTCCTTGAAATTTTACTGCAGAATATATTGGGGGTTCCTGAGAAATAGATCCGCGGAAATCAGCCAGAGCGAGAACAATCTCAGCCTCGCTTGGAATGTTGGGAGATTCGAAACAGACCTCCCCTTCCAGGTCTAGGGTTGTGGTCTCATAACCAAAAGCTACCTCAAAAAGATAGGTTTTGGGGTGATTCAGAAGGTAATCTTGAACTTTGGTTGCACCTCCAATGAGGATTGGCAAGACGCCATGTGCCAAAGGGTCCAAGGTCCCGACGTGACCAAGCTTGATGCGACCAAATTTTCGCGTCAGTTGCCGCGAAACGTCTTTGGATGTCATGCCGCGAGACTTAAAAATAGGAAGTAAGCCGCTAGGAGCTGGATCAGTTTTCATCTTCGCTTTTGATCTTTTGGATGAGCTGCTCCACTTTGGCGCCTTCTTCAATGCTCTTGTCATAGATAAACTGAAGGCTTGGGACTTTCCGCACCTCTAAAACAGCGGCGAGACGTTGACGCAGCAAGCCGGCCGCGCTCTTCAGGCCCTTTAAAGCCTCTTTTTCCAGCTCCGGGTGATAGACACGAAAATAGACTTTGCAGATCTGGAGATCTCCCGTCAGTTTGGTCGCAGTAATGGTAACTGTTTCCAATCGTGGATCGGATAGCTGGCCGCCTTGAAACAAGGTAGCCAACAGATCCCTAATTTCATCTGCGAGGCGCTGTTGGCGAATTTTCACAATTCTTTCCTATTTGGTACCACTACATATCGAGTGTTGCTGGGGTTTCCTCGATAATATAGGCCTCAATGACGTCTCCTTCTTTGATGTCATTGTAGCCTTCAATGCTGATACCGCATTCGTAGCCCGTCGCAACCTCTTTAACGTCGTCTTTAAAACGTCGAAGGGATTTTAGCTTGCCGTCATAGATCACGACATCGTCGCGGATCAGGCGCAAGAAGGAGTTTCTTGTGATCTTGCCGTCAATAACGGAAGATCCAGCGACCGTACCGATTTTAGGTACCGTAATAGGTTGTTTGACCTGCGCGCGCCCCAAGATAGATTCACTTTGGATCGGAGGTAACTTGCCCGCCATCAGTGCCTTCACAGCGTCGACAATATCGTAGATGATTCCAAAATACTTTAAGGGAACGCCCGAACGTTCAGCATCTTCTTCAAGGATTTTCCCCGCCCTAACATTAAAAGCTAGGATGAAGGCCCCGGAAGTAGCGGCTAGAGAGATATCAGATCCTGTGATTCCTCCGACGCCTTTATGGATAATCTTATTGCGAATGTTTTTCTTGTTGTCATTGAGCTTCAAGATCGCGTCCACGATGGCTTCGATGGAACCGTGAGTATCGGCCTTGACGATGAGAGGAAGTTCAATTTCTCCATCAGACTTAATTCGGCTAAGGAAATCATCCATTTTTGCAGCCGAGGACTTGTAAACCGAACTGCTAACTGCTTGGCGCCATTCCGCAGCGGATTTTGCGGTCTTCTCATCTTCCACGGCATTGACGGGATCCCCAGAAGCTGGAACTCCCGAAAGTCCAATGACCTGAGCCGGAGTCGAAGGGCCTGCGCTCACCAAAGACACGCCAGCATGATTATACATGGCGCGAACCTTGCCATACTCGCTGCCAGCAACCACAAAATCGCCGACCCGCAGAGTTCCGTTTTGTACCATGATCGTGGATACCGGTCCTCGCCCTTTATCCAGATGTGCTTCGATAACCCGGCCTTCGACAGGAGCTGCCTCAAAGGCTTTAAGATCGAGGACTTCGGCTTGCAATAGCACAGATTCTAAAAGGTCATCGATTCCGAGTCGCTGCAAAGCGGAGACCTTTACAAATTGTGTATCCCCGCCCCACTCCTCGGATTGTACTCCGTGAGCAGCTAGTTCGTTATAGATGCGATCAAAATTCACATTCGGTTTATCAATCTTGTTAATAGCTACGATGATAGGAACTTCCGCTTCACGAGCGTGGGCGATAGACTCAAGAGTCTGGGGCATCACGCCATCGTCCGCCGCGACAACCAACACAACTATATCCGTAACCTTGGCACCTCTGGCTCGCATATTAGAAAATGCTTCATGGCCCGGCGTATCCAAGAAAGAGATTTTCTTGCCATTTTTCTCGACCATGTAGGCGCCAATGTGTTGGGTAATCCCACCGGCCTCACCCGAAGCGACTTTTGTCTGCCGGATAGCATCCAAGATAGAGGTTTTCCCGTGATCGACGTGACCCATGACGGTAACGATAGGAGGCCGAGAGACGAGTTCTGATGCTTTGTAATCCGAGAGTGCCTTCGTCTTAATGATATCCGTGATATCCGTCGAGGTGTCTTTTAGCTCGAAGCCATAGTCCGTCGCCAAGAGACTCGCGGTATCAAAGTCAATATTGGAGTTAATAGTGACCATTTCTCCTTGGGTCATTAATTTCTTGATCAGCTCTGTGGCTTTAACACTCATCTGTTTAGCCAGCTCAGCAACCGTGATAATAGCGCCCATCTTTACGACGCGGTAAGCAGCTCTCGGTGTGGTGATCTGAGTCTGCTTCAGATCCTTACGGCGTTTTAAATTTCGCTTCGATCCACCGGAAGAAGGTGTGTATACGGTCCGTGCGCGAGGCCCAACGATAGGGGCAATGACGGCGATATCTTCCTGATCTTCGTCAACAATTTCATCGATGGTAACCGCTAATAAGTCCCGCGTGCTGAGATGTTGCTTACGGCCTTTAAGGGCCGCGCGCTTTTTGGCAATAGCCTCAGCTTCTTCTTTCTCTTCCACAGCTTTGGTTTTTTTGATGCCTTTACGATTTACAACACCGAACTCATCGATAGGTGGTGGTTCGTCCGGACCCTTGCCTGGATAGGTCATGCCGGTGATTCTAGTGCCTCGACTGTCTTCTTGTCGAACAGACTGAGCTCCGCCGGCCGCGGTAGTCGTTTGCTGCTGCATTTCTTTTTGCAGCTCGATGCGTTCTTCGGGGGTGGCCCGTCTGATGACGGTCGCAGATGCGAACTCTGGGCGCGAGCGACGGGCGGCCAGTGCCGATTGAGCTGGATCTGCCACTGGAGAAGAAGGGCTGGGTGCGCTTGCCAGTGCGCCCAAAGTTTCCACTTTTGCTTCAAAACTCTCTGGAACCGGGGCATCTGGGCGGACGGCCTCGACCTTGCGAGCCATCGTGCTGGCTGTCGCCGGATCTGTCACCACTTCTGCGCTTGAGGAAGCTTCAACTGCTGGCATGGCATCCGGGCTAGGTTCCGTCGGTGTGATGTTGTCAGGCATCACCTGGAAATCTTCTGGATTTTCTACCTTAGTAACTCGACGTCGGAGTACGGGAGAGCTGGCAGCAGTGCTACGTGCTGTGGCGCCCCGCGGGTCAGAGACCAACTCGGTCGTGGTAACTTCCAAAATCTGTTTGCTACTACTTGCATCCTGCCCTTGTTCGTCTTGCTCCGTCGAGTCGACAACGCGCTTTCGCCGGCGAAGGACGACTGTTGGCGAGGAATCGCCAGCCGCATTCGTTTTGTCAGCTCCTTGCATAGTCGCGTCCGTTTCCGTCCCCCCGCCTAAACGAGCCCGAATAGTCGTGATATCTTTGTCTAAAAGCGTACTTTGATGGCTTGCCACTTCAATGCCCATTTCTCTGATACGAGTCACAAGCAGTTTGCTCTCGATATTTAGTTCCCTGGCTAATTCATAAACCCGAATTTTTGCCATTCAATCCCTCATTTCTACTGGTGCAACGTTGCGAACGATCATGTGACTGAGGTCAGATACCTATTCTTAGGTATCGTCGTTTAACCCCTCTTGCATGTAACGATCAGCGGCGATTTGTACCGTTCTAGCGATGCCTAAAGATAATCCAGTCTTCTGGGCAACTTCCTCAGCAGAGTCAGCAATAATGTCTCCAATGGTTGCGTAACCTGCATCAGCGAGTGCGTGAACGGTTGCTTCACCAACGCCAGATAACTGCAAAAATATTTCAATGCGTCTTTGTCGATCTTCGTCGGCCTTATTATCAACTGCGGCTTTGCCAAAAGTTGGGTCTGCAACTGCATTAGCCAAGAGCTCTCGGGTTTCGTCATCCAAGGATCCGGCTCTGGGTGCCCCACGCAGAAAGTCTGGGTTCTGAAGCAGCTTCTTGGCTCGTTCCACCAAGGCCTCGGCGTCTGCTTGCTCCATATTTAGAAGACGAATGAGTGAGCGGGGAGAGGTATTTGAAAGGTCAGCGACCGTTTTAATCCCTTCGTGAACGAGAATTTCGGCTCTCATGTCGCCGATACCCTCGATGCTTGCCAAGAGGTTCTTGGATGAGGAAAGCTGTTCTTCAAGCTTAGACTCGCTCTTAATGTCCAAGCGCCAACCTGTCAACTGTGCGGCCAACCGAACGTTTTGTCCGCGTTTGCCGATAGCTAAGGAGAGTTGATCGTCTGCAACAACGACTTCCATGCTGTGGTGATCTTCGTCCACAATAACCTTACTAACTACGGCAGGTGCTAAGGCATTACAAACAAGTTTTGCTGGATCAGCATCCCAAGGGACAATATCAATTTTTTCTCCATTTAATTCCCCAACGACCGCTTGAACCCGTGCACCTTTCATCCCTACGCAGGCACCTACCGGATCTACGGCAGAATCTCTGGAGTACACGGCAATTTTCGAACGGAAGCCCGGATCTCTCGCGGCGCTTTCTATCGTAACGATGCCATCGTAAATTTCTGTAACAACTTGCTCAAAGAGTCGAATAAGGAACCCAGGATGGGCGCGAGAAATAATGACTTGTGGCCCGCGTGCTGATCGTTTCACTTCTACGACATAACCCTGAACGCGATCCTTTATTTTGAAGCGCTCCGTGGGTATTTGTTCCTTCATTGGGATAACTGCTTCAGTCCTGCCAAGATCGATAATAATGTCATTGCGTTCAAATCGTCGTACATGGCCAGACATGATTTCGCCAACGCGATCCTTGAATTCATCGTAGATCTGCATGCGTTCCGCTTCGCGGACTTTCTGCACGATAATTTGTTTGGCTGATTGGGCTGCGATGCGCCCAAATTTCTTCATATCTAGTTTGAATCCCAAGGCGTCACCAACTTCGGATTCGGGGTCATGCTTTTTGGCATTGGGAATGTCAATTTCCAGGGTTTTGTCTTGGACATCCTCAACGACTGTTCGAAATTGAAAAAGTTCAATCTCATCCGTTTCTTCATTATAGTGGGCTTCTAAGTCAGCGTTTATGCCATAGTCCCGACGAGCTGCATGAATGATAGCTTGTTCCAAAGCCTCAACGATGACCGCTTTTTCCAAGTTTTTATCTCTGCTCACGGCGCCTATAACGGTTTTCAATTTTCCGTCTGTTCCTGCAACATCAAACACGTTTGATTCCCCTACTCTGTAGATTACACGATTGAGTCATTAGTATTGGTTTACGCAATAACGTCAGTCTTTGGCTTTTTTCCAAGCAATGATTTTTCTTGTTTCGTCGTTGTCTTCTTCGCAGGCATATCCTTCGCGTCGGTGGAAAGACCTTCTGAAAACTTAGGTGCTGTTTCACTCAGCAACCGCGCCTTCAGAAGTTTGCTCACCGGGAATATCCAAGGGCCGTCGCCAAGATCCAAAGTAATTTCCTTGGTTTCTCCATTAACGGAATGGATCGATCCTTGGGCTTTTCTTCGCTCCAACGTCGGATCCGTGAGTGTCACCTGCACTTGTTGACCGATGTGGGCCGCAAAGTGAGCCAAAGTTCGCAAAGGACGGTCTAGACCTGGGGA
>JBIKVD010000340.1:0-4599 GCA_044357055.1 Oligoflexales bacterium
TTCTCCTCTCCCTCCGTGTCTGCCGAGCTGGCGAGGGAGAGCTCGGCAGACACGCAGCTTCTGTTTTTCAACTGACGTGGTTCGGATTCGTCATGGAACTGAAAGCCTTTCTTTATTTTTGGCTTGAGGGTTATTTCCTTGCGGAAAGTGGGTCAAAAGTTGCTACCGAGCTTTTTCCCCGCGAAAGCAATTACTCTGGATTGGTCTCGCTTTCGCTCCGCAATGCCGTAGCCCTGGCAATCGCGGAATGAAAAAATGTTGACAACCATGCATAGAATATCGCATAGCTGCAATAGGCGTTAAAGGACGCCGCCAGCTCGCGGAAAGGGTTGAACCCACCTGATCATATTTTAGAAGTTTAATACCTTCTTTCATGCCTGAGGATTTGCGAGCGCCAGGTAAATTTGAAAGGAGGCTATATGCCTAAACGTTCAATTCCTAACCGCCCTTCCCTTGATTTTTTGCGCAAAAAAGCCAAAGAGAATCTGCTGTTGATGCAGAAAAACCAGCCTCAGCTTAAGCTCGCTGAAGCCCAGCATCGACTGGCACAGGACTACGGCTTTAACAACTGGGCTAAACTTAAGCAGCATTTCGCTCATCCGGATCGCATCTCAATCGAGGCGGCACTGCAAACACTCAGGGCTGGCAAGCCAGTGATTCTGTATGACGATTGTGGTCAAGAAGATGAGGGTGATTTTGTTTTTGCCGCAGAGAAAATGACATCTGAAGCCGTCAATTTCCTTATCAAGAACGCGCGCGGCACGTTGTGCTTAGCGCTGTCACCGGAACAAGTGGATCGCCTGCAGCTACCTCTTATTCGCGAGCAACGTGAGTCTAAGAGTCATCCGGCTTTTACGGTTTCTATCGATGCACGTGAGGGGATTTCCACGGGTGTATCTGCTGCCGATAGAGCGAAAACAATTCTCGCTGCTGTGGCGGATGATGCTGGTCCCGATTCTGTTCGCTCCCCGGGGCATGTTTTCCCCCTTCGTGCCGTTCCGGGCGGCCTGAAAGAGCGGCTGGGCCATACCGAGGCTTCCATTGAGATGGTTAAGCGAGCTGGCTTAAAACCAGCTGCGGCTATTTGTGAAATACTTAACGACGATGGAACCATGGCACGGCTAAAAGATGTGAAAGAACTCTCGGTGAAACTCGGTATTCCCTTGTTATGCTTTTCTGAATTGAAACGCTAACAGCGGTAGCGTAGGGCGGGCAGCTATGGGAGGAATCAAAAGATTTCTCCCAAGTAAAGCCTATCCAAGAACAAGGGCAATACTTCGAAATCATCGTAAGTGAGCACATCTGATCCTGCATGGACGCCAATCCTGCGGATGTGTCTTTCCTTATGGAAGTTTTTGAATGTCAGATCGAAGAATAGTTTATTTTGAATCTTTGCGACAGATTTCATTTGCTTAGCATGTATTTTCCAGAAATCACAAACGGTAAAAGCCTTTAGACTTTCTTATTCAAAATCGCTCTTTGCTTTCAGCTTCGAACAAAAATCTTTTTTGGAAATCTTCAGCCGATCCAATCCCACTTCTGACTGCTCGAAAAAATCAAGTTCTGGGTTCTCTTTAAGAAAAGTTGGCCCGACATGGCATTTCAGGATCTCATTAATGGAAGACATTTCCCCCCTTAATGAATACATTTCTGGATGATCTTCGTAATGGCCAGTCGAAGGAAACCAATTGTAAAATTCCGGAAACGTTTGCCTGCGCACTAATTTCCTTCGCTCCTCCTCATCCGACTCCAGGTACAAATCGCTTTCCAACATGCGCGCAATCTGTTCCGGTTCTTGTTCCAAGCGATATTCATAGAGATATCGTAGTTTTGCCATTGTGGAAGAATAGTCTAGCGACAAAGGACCGCCCTTCCGTCGGATATTGGCACTGGCAATTCCTAATTTAAAGATCTCGACTGGCGACATCAGTTTGGATTGGATCAACTGCGGTTCCGTATAAAATTCGGTTGGCGTGGGAATGCTCCCTTTTCTAGGTATGACGTTATCCCGTATGATCTGTGGCACTTTATCGAGGTGGATGACATGCTGGCTCCAGGAATACCACTCCTTAAATCCGGCAACCATATTAGTTTCGTGTTGCTCTTTTGCCATTGGAGGCAAAAAATCTTCAATTTCTTCGCAATTGAAGAGCGCCCCAAGCAAGGCATATTGAAAGGAAGAGTATTCTAGATCCAACTGAAGCTTTTTCGCCAAGCGGGCTGTAGATTTTTCGTGAAAATTTTCCATATAACGCGTATTCGGAGCATTGCTAAAGCTGATCGTTCCGCTTGAATTGACTTCCGTACGAATGTTGAGATGGCGATAAATTTGTCCTAGATGCGAATCCGCCATAGTTTTTAGAAACCCTTGAAATTGGTCAAACTCTTCGGTACCTGGTTTGATTTCATTTGATCCACCGCCATATGTAGCCGTCAAGGCAGCGTCGGAAGCAACCCACATTGGGCGTCCATGGTTATGACAGAAATTACATTGATGAAATTCTCCGAGTGCATTGGCATGTAATTCTTCGATAGGGCCAGGCAGATAACCACCATCTTCAATGAACATATTCTCGGTATCTGCAAGAACGAAATTTATGACGGTGAAACGGTAAGTTCCTTTTTCGGGCAGGTATTCGACGAATTCAGCAGCTTGGTGCCCGATTTTTGAGGGATCCGCAGTCATATGCATGGCTAAATTCCCGTTAATACTTTCGATCCGGGGAAATAAAGGCGAGACCTCTGAACCATGTAAGGCGTGGCTTTCTTTGAGCAGAACAGGATTATCAACGAAAGCCTGATAGCGAGGCGTTTTGGAAAAGAATTCCAGCATCTGCCCAGAGGTCTTTATTTTGCTTTTTATTAGATCGCGTTTGAGTTCGTCAAATGTCAAATCTTTAGAAAAGTCATGACAACCCTCAGCCTTATTTGGCAATGGATTTATCGGGACTTGTCTGTTTTTTTGTAAAACCCGCGAAGAATTCTCTGGCTCGACCTCATCCAGTTTCGACTTCGCCTCTCTTTTTGAAATTCTATTATCGGTTCCCGGGAGAAAATTATTGCATCCCATTAGAAAAAATAGAGCAAAAAAAGTGACGAATTGCATATGAATATCCGTTCGCAATATAGATGAAAAACTTCACTCGGCCGACTCCGAACTCCAGACTTTGGTATCTAATGTTTGAACCGGTCCGTGTACTATTAAACTATTCGATATTTTGACCTAGTAAAAATAGATAATCCCGATTATTGCTATAAGAAAAATCAATAGATGTGTTTTTGGAGTTCACTTGTTGTGTAAGGATAATTAGGCATTCTAAATGCCTTGCTGATATAAACCTCTATAGGAAGTTTTCCACTTAAATCAAATTTGACTACAATTTACCAAACTAGAAAATCTTCTCTTGAGGAGTCGAGCTGTGTTAAAAATCGCCAGGTCAGCACAAATATTAGGGATACTCATATGTGTTATGTCTTGCAAAACTGCACGAAATCCTAAACCGGGATCGTCTGAATTGAATTCGATGCCTGGTTTATCTGACGAGAAAAATCAAAGAGAGCATAAATTTCATTTTAGCTTTTCAAGCGCGCCTTCAGACGATTATAGAAAGCGAGTTCTTTTTGCAACCCAGGTAAATACTCTCACTAATAGCAGTTTTGTTTTTGTTACGAATGGAGCGCAGATACACGGATTCACAAAAGACAGTAAATCCGGAGAAATCGCGCGATCAAGTATAGATTTTTCGCGCGAATTAATTGACGATGTTGGTTATCCTATCTTCTTTTATCAAACTTCAAATCGTCTCTATTATCTAAATGGCAATGGAAAATTTTTAACATACAGTTACGAGGTCTTGCCTGAAAATAAACTCAGCGTGTTGCTACAGAGCAGGAAGCAGATTTCTGGTTTGAATATTACCAAGCCACAATATCCTGGAATATCCTGTCCTCAATCGGTGTTTGTATCGGAATCAAATATGATATTTATGGCTTTTGAGAACGGTGATGATACAAATCGTAAAAATTTGCTATCGATTCAGATCAATTCTGACTCAGATGTGGTGCCAAAGTACTCTTCATTTGACACTAGTCTGGCAAGCAATGGTTGCCTTTTTCGGTATGGTAAGAATCACTTAATAACTGATGGACTGCCAGTTTTTGATTTTCCGGAGCTCGACAGCCCGGAAATAGCGCCTTCAGGTTATTTTCCACTTATTAACATTTCGAATCCACAGGCAGTTGAGGCTAAATCAATTAACTGGCTCTATGGTCGAGCAAGTGGCTCGCCTTTCGATGAAAAGGACTACTTGCCCTTAAGTAGTGGTCAAGCTACGACCGTTACTGCTGCCACTGAGGAATCAGGCTTGCCAAGAATCCTTTCCTTTAGCTATGGGGGCGGTCAAAAGTTGTTTGCATATGGTGCTAAATCAGGCTATTTAGAGCCGCCCCAGATCGACACAATGACGGTTTTAGACGTAGTTGATACAAGTAATATTGATCATAATAGTAATAACCAGTATTACATGATGAAGTCCCAAAATAATAATATCTATATTGTATCGCCTAATCAATTCTATACTTTAGATCCAATGTCACTTC
>JBIKVD010000067.1:0-14779 GCA_044357055.1 Oligoflexales bacterium
TCAAGGCTCTTGATCGCCGTAGAACGCCCAGCACCGGAAATGCCGGTGACGATAATGACAAACTGCCTAGACTGCGGCTTTGCAAGGTTCATCAAACCAACTTCTTCCGACGACTAGATGGCAAAATTCCCAATTGTTCTCGGTATTTAGCCACAGTCCGTCGCGCGAGTTCTACACCTTTATCTTGCAGTAGTTTAACGATTTTCTGGTCAGAATGAGGCTTATCCGTATCCTCGGTCTTTAAAATCTCCATGATCATCTGCTTTACAGATTCAGAGGCCAGATCCGAGCCATCTGACATGTGCACAGAGGAGGAAAAAAAGTACTTCAGTTCGAAGATTCCACGTGGTGTATGCATGTACTTGTTGGTCGTCACTCGGCTCACGGTCGATTCATGCATTTCAATCGCTTCTGCGACATCCCTTAAAACCAAGGGCCGCAAATGCTCAGCGCCCAATTCAAAGAAATCGATCTGCTTTTCCACAATGGTTTCCGCAACGCGAAAGATAGTTCTTTGCCGCTGCTGGATGCTCTTAATCAGCCAATGGGCTGACTTCAGCCGATCTTGTAAGTAGGCCTTGTCTTTGTCAGACGCTGCTCCACGATCTTGCAGGTGGTTATAAGCTTCGCTCACTCGTAATTTTGGGATCCCATCCTCGTTCAAACTGACGACCCACTTATCTCCCATCTTGAAAACGTAGACATCAGGGATTACGATTTGCGCCATCTCGCCCGAGAAGGCCCGACCAGGAATCGGCTCTAGATCCAGAAGGCTCTCGACATTCGCAATGACCTTATCTAAAGGAATCCCTAGAGCTTTCGCTATACTCGGAAGATTGCGGCTTTCAAGCTCCTTTAGGTGGTGTTCGACGATCTTTTCGATGATACCGTTTCGCATTCCCGCAGTTCGAATCTGCAAAAGCAGGCATTCCTTTAAGTCACGGGCACCGACTCCCGGGGGATCCAAGCGCTGGACAGTGTCTAGCGCATCTTCAAGATGATCTAAAGAAATCTGTTCTTGTTGATGCAAATCTTCCAAGGAGCCGATCAAATACCCTCGATCATCAATGTTGCCAATAATAACCCGGATGCCCGCTTGTTCTTCGTCCTGTAAACTTAATTCCGAGACTTGATCCCAAAGAAATTCTGAGAGAGTTTTTCCTTTTGCCAGAAATTGCTCATAGTTCGGCAATTCATCATTATTTTGCGATTTTTGCCCAGAGCCAGATGGTTCATAGCTGTTCTCGCTATAGCGCGACATAGCTTCCCAGTCGATATCTTGGGAGGCAGTCGCTGGCCCCTCCCGCTCTTCTCCCATGGCCTCGGATTCTGACTCCTGAGACCTTGGACCATTCATAACTTCGTCGATTTGGGCTTCAATGGCTTGTGTCGCAGTACTTTCGGTCTCCCTCTCCATCTGAATCTGTTCTTCTACAGATTCCAAGGGCCCTTCTTCCAAAATGGGATTTTCTGACATTTGTGTTGATATAAATTGTTCCAGCTCGAACCGAGAAAGCTGCAAGAGCTTGATCGCTTGTTGCAACTGCGGTGTCATCAGCAGCTGCTGCGTCAACTTGAGACTTTGTCGAATATCTATCGCCATAACAGTCCTTCAAGACTTGGGTCCGCACTGATTCATGATAGTTTTGATGGGCCCCTCGAGCAAGTCTGCACTCGCCCAATTTGACTTCTTTATCACGTCTTTACAGTATGTTAAATAGAAACTGGCCTACCACAGATCCCGTCACATTTTGAAATTTTCACCCAAATAGGTTTCGCGAACCTTTTGCGACTCCGCGATTTCCGTAGGACTCCCACTTGCGATAATTTCCCCAGCCGCCAGAACGTAGGCGCGATCGCAGGTGCCGAGGGTTTCACGCACATTATGGTCCGTAATCAACACTCCTAAGCCCTCATTTTTTAGGTTTGTAATGATTTGCTGAATTTCAGCGACGGTTAGAGGATCAATGCCAGCAAAGGGCTCATCCAGAAGAAGAAATTTCGGCCGATTGATTAAAGCTCTTGCGATTTCAACCCGCCGCCGCTCACCGCCTGAAAGGGCTGCCCCCATAGATTTGCGTATATGCATGATCTGGAACTTTTTCAGGAGATCCTCGAGAAGTGTCATCCTCTCTTCCCTCTGAATATGACAAACTTCCATAATCGCCAAAAGGTTGTCCTCGACACTCAGCTTACGAAAAATCGAACTATTTTGCGGCAAATAGCTGATCCCTCTTGCCGCCCGCACGTGCATGGGCAATTTGGTAATATCGTCATCGTCTAGCATCACTTTCCCGGATCCCGGAAACAATAACCCGACCACCATATAGAAACTGGTCGTTTTTCCCGCTCCGTTTGGTCCTAACAATCCAACAATCTCGCCTTGGTGCACCGAAAAAGACACATTCTTTACCACCTGTTTGGCGCGAAAAGATTTGTTCAGTTGTTGTGCTTTTAAAGTTAATAATGGGTCCATCACCGCCACTGTGCTTTCTATAATCTAAGGATTCCTCAATTCTTGACTTTTTCCACGTCAGTGAGAACTCCTTTAGGTCTCATGATTTCAAAGTCCCCAGTTAGCAAATTATAGCTTATCGAATCACCTTCTAAGATTTCGCTTCCCCTGGTAATCTTTGCTTGACCTTTGAACTCAATTCTATTGGCTAAGCGATAGTAGATGGCCTTCTGGGCTACTCCGCGCATAAGAGCACCCGTTTGTGGATCGACCTTTGTGACTTGAACATTGCCGTCTGCAACAATCTGGCCTATTTCATCAGAATTTTCCTCAAGAGTGACCCGTGCCGCATCAGCAAAAAGATCCAGATCCCCCTGTTTTACTTTCACTTCTTTCACGAGTTCAAAGAAACCTTTGTCGCGGTTGCCTTTTAGACCAAGACTAAAATATTCACTGGGCGTGTTAGCTTCAAAGGCAGAGAAACTTTTCTTGCCTTTAACGGCCTTCGCATTACCCGATGATCCCTGGGCAGGGTCCTTATTTTTTCCTTTTTCTAGATCCGGTGAGGTCGACGAGTCAAGGCCTGGAGCCGCATCTTTAGGAGGCGTAGAAGGTGTCGTCTGCTGACTTTCTTCGACTTTAAGGGGATTCTTGAGTTTTTGCGGCAATTGAGGCAATTCATCATCTAAGTCTGCCCTAGCAGAAAAAGACATGCTCAAAAGTCCAAAGGAAAGCACAAAACGAAACAATAAGGCTTGCATAGCACCTTTTCCTAGCTCGACACAAGCGTGAGAACAGGCGCCTGGCCAGCTATTCTGTCTTAAAAGTGTTGAGTTCACGTCCCGAAACAATACCAAATATTTCCAACTCCTCCGAAGCAAGATTGTAACGCAAGCCACTATCGCCTTCAAAAACCCTTCCGGGGCCGTTAATTTCAACATTCCAATCCGTTTTTATTTCCTGCTCTAAGGGGTAATACTCCGCGAATGGAGTCCTGAGAACATGCTCATTCACTTTCATCACCACGTTTTCCATCAGATCAACGCGGCGAACTTCCAGAGGATCACCGATATCAACAAGTTCGCTATCTTTTAAGAGTACCAGCGCTTTGTCGGCAAAAGCACTTTCACTGCGATCTCCCTCGAGATAGCGAATCATACTAATCCGCCCATCAAACTCAATTCTTTCTGGAGCAAAATACAAGGTTGATCCTGCTATCGCGCGCGAGGACAGTTGATCGAGATTGTAGCTATAGACGAGTAGCCCATTGACCGATAAGGCCGGATGGTCTGATGCAAGAAAGTTCCCAGCATCGGGACCTTCTTGCCAACGACGATTCAAATAGACTCCACTCGCAACAAGAAATATTGCCAGGGAGATGATGAAAACAATTCTTTTCCCCAAAACTTAACTCGACTATGAATTTGAAGGGGCGCTCTACGTCCCCATTTGAACGGGGAAACAGAAGAATTATAACATTTTCTGGGCAACAAGATCCTGCAGATGCAAAAAACCACAAAGTTGTCCGGTTTGATCCTCGAGGACAAATAGCCCAGAGATCCGCTTTAGCTCCATAAGGTTGAGCGCATGGGCAATGACATCACTGCTATTTAAAGTGGAAGGACGAGCAGACATGACATCTTTGGCAATGGCTAAAGATAATTGATCAAAATGGCCTGATTTAGCAATAATCTGTCGGCGCAAATCACCGTCAGTAAAACAACCAACGAGTGTCCGCGAATGAGGTTTCACCACAGCGACGTGGCCAATACCGCCTTGGTTAAGCGTTTCCACCAACTGGGCGAAGGAGACATTCTCATCAACAACGGGAAGGCGAGAGAAGGTTTGCATCTTTTCCCCGACACGCTGCAGTTTGCGCCCTAGCGACCCTCCTGGATGGATATTGGCAAAGTCTCTAACGCTGAAACCCTTACATTTCATGACCGACATGGCTAGAGCATCACCAAGAGCTAGGGCCAGGGTTGAGGAAGACGTTGGCGCCAGCTCAAGAGGGCACGCTTCCTTTGGGACACTCCCATCTACCAGGAGATTGGCAATCTTGGCCAAGGTGGAAGCAGGATTGCCAGTAAGGGCAATCACCGGAATCTTTAAGCGACTGGCAAAACGGGCTACTTCCAATACTTCAAAGGTCTCGCCGCCGTAGGCTACGGCCAGCAAAAGATCATCCTCTCGGATCATGCCGAGATCCCCATGGAGTGCTTCGGAGGGATGGAGAAAATAGGAAGGTGTGCCAGTGCTTGAAAATGTGGCAGCTAGTTTTCGTGCCACATGCCCGCTTTTGCCTAAACCGGTTAAAATCACTCTGCCTTTGACTGAGGATAAGGTGTTTACAACCTGGGAAAAACTAGGATCGAGTCTCAGAGCAGCTAATTCTAAGGCTTTGGCCTCTTGTTGAATGATTTCCCGACCTAGTGCCAAAATTTCATTGTCTAAGCTCATGGCCTCTCAGCCTTAGCGTGAGCTTTCGATTCGTGACCCTCTCGATATTGAAGCGCTGCTAAGACGAAGCCCTTGAAAAGGGGATGTACCTTTTTAGGAGAACTCTTTAATTCCGGATGAAACTGACAGCCCAAATACCAAGGATGGGACTTTAGCTCCATAATCTCTACCAGCTCATTATCTGGTGACAGTCCGGAAAAAACCATGCCGGCTTCCTCGTAGGCCCTACGATAGGTATTGTTAAATTCATAGCGATGTCGATGGCGCTCGGAAACTTCGTCGCTCTGATAGGTTTCATAGGCCCGCGTCGACTTTTTAACCTTGCAGGGGTAGGCACCCAATCGCATGGTACCGCCTTTATGCTCAACTTGCTTTTGCTCCTGCATGAGATGGATAATATTGTTTTTCCCCAATGGAGTGAACTCTTCTGAATTTGCGTCGGGAATTTCCAGCACATGGCGAGCAAATTCTATGGCTGCCAACTGCATTCCTAAACAAATTCCGAAAAACGGAATTTTTTGTTCACGCAAATAGCGAATGGCCAGTATTTTGCCCTCGATCCCTCGTCCGCCGAAGCCGCCGGGGATGATAACCCCATCGAGATGACCAAGACGCTCTGCAATATTATCTTCCGTCAATTCATGGGCATCTATGTAATCCAAAGAAACCTTTGACTTTGTTGCAATGCCCGCGTGAATCAAGGATTCATGAATAGACTTATAGGAATCGAATACATCGGTGTACTTTCCTACCAATCCTACACGGCATCGGCCTTCTGGATGATCGAGATTATAGCTTATCGACTCCCACACCCTCAAATCCGGAGAAGCGGTCCAAATTCCAAGATTGTCGCATATCTGTTGATCCAGTCCTTGACGATGGAGATGGAGGGGGATTTTGTAAATACTATCGACATCATGAGCATCTATAACGGATTCAAAATTAACATTGCAAAATAAGGCAATTTTCTTGCGCAAATCTTCAGGAACCGGGCGATCAGCTCGGCAAACCAAGATGTCCGGCTGAATACCAATTTGACGAAGCTCTTTGACGGAATGTTGGGTCGGTTTGGTTTTTAGTTCCCTTGCGGCCGCAATATAGGGGACTAAGGTCAGATGCACATACATGACGTTTTCACGCCCTAAATCATAGCGAATTTGGCGGATCGCCTCGAGAAAAGGGAGACTTTCAATATCACCGACAGTTCCGCCAATTTCGATAATGGAAATGTCCGAACCTTCCGAGGCGCGATAGATATTTTGTTTTATTTGCGTCGTAATATGGGGCACAACCTGGACGGTCCCACCCAAATAGTCTCCACGTCTTTCTTTGCTCAAGACCGCGTCGTAGATTTGTCCGGTCGAAAAGCTGTTAAATTTGGTCAACCGTGCATCTGTAAATCTTTCATAATGACCAATATCTAGATCCGTTTCAGCTCCGTCTTCCGTCACAAAAACTTCACCATGTTGAAAGGGATTCATCGTGCCCGGGTCAACATTTATGTAAGGATCAGCCTTTGTTAGCGTTACTTTTAAGCGTCGGGTTTCTAGCAACGCTCCTATTCCCGCCGCAACAATGCCTTTACCCAGAGATGACACCACTCCCCCGGTCACAAAAATATACTTCGTATGGTGTCGAGACCCTTTCGCAATCATACTAACTACCTAAATCAAGCGGGGGTGAGAAATCTATCTGGGAACAAATTGTGCTTATTATTTAATGAGGGGAAACCATATTCCACTCGGATATGGGATTTAAAGCTAATCGAATGGCGATGGTAACGTCAAGAAAAGATTAAAATAGCAAAGTAAATTAGGGCTGTGGCCTACTCCAACATGGCGCGATTTGTTTCCTATTTGGCTGGCACCTTGATAGAATATTTCCATTACGAATGGAAATGCCAAACTAGCGATCGAGACACCTCATGCCGGTGCATAATACGTCTAGCAAATCTGCCGCTGGCTTCTGTCCACGATCCTCCTTAAGCTCATTGCCTATGCTACTTTGCCAAGTCGCTCTTTTTATGAGTCTTTTCAGTTGTGAGTTCTTTAACTCCCGCAAGAAGAGCTTACCAGACGTCCCAAAATTGCTAAGCCCTAACCAAATCTATTTCGTAAGATCACATGATTTAACGAGCGGATTTCTGACAATTGTACTCAATCGGGCTGGATATTGTGAGATTTCCTATTGGCTTAGCGAGCAAGAGGAACCAAATATCGAGCGCACAATGCACGTCTGTGCCAAAGGCGAACAGAAGCTATCCTTTGATGAACGACTTGAGCCCTTAGATATAAACAAAACCTATATCTTTCAAATCACCGCCTGGGAACCTGGCCAAGAGAAGTCCCAAGGTGAGGTTCATACGGGTACAGAAACAGACTTAGCTAGCTATTTAGCCAAACAGGCCAACTTCGGTGAGCTAATGGTGGCGAGGATGGACGTGGCGATGAAGAGCGTTAGTATTCATCGCTACGAATTTCCTAACGAGTTAGAAACCTACAACGTCATTTCCGATTTGCATCGCGAGACTGGATGCCAACGCTCGCCACATCCCACGCCCAGTCCCTACTACAAACCTTCCCCTGTGGTGAAATTGAAATACCTACTCTCAAGGGGTTATGGCAACTCGACTGCTTTTCACAATCCCTTCGATTCTCATAGCCTCACGCTTGATTATGAGGTTTTACAACCAGGAGATGGGTGGGAATTCTCTTACAGCCTCTATAGCCAGCATTATGAATTCATTGGAATCGCTGCATCCAGCTTTCAATCACTAAACTTGACCTCGTTCAATCAGGTAAGCATGGAAAGTCCTGTGCTCAAAACCCTGAACAAGTCAGCCCAGGTTGGTAGCAATCGCCAAATCATCCTGAATTGGGCCACTCGCAACCTAATGCGCGACGCCTATGTCATAGCGCTGTTGCAAACCAATGCCCCTGAAAGCAATGTCGTTTGTTATTTTGACCCATCAGCAGGTTCAGGGAATATTCCTTTGGCAGCGCTTTCCCATCTAGATCCTGGAACCTACCGTTTGACTGTTTATCTCGAATCTAAACAGATTCAGCGAGTACCAGAGGCCGTAAACCACTATTGGCTGCTTTCTGCTGTCGATTGGCGTTCAATTAATCTGGAATTTTTGTAGCAGACGTCGTGAGGATCCATTCCATGAAGATGTTGTTAACGGTTGCATTTACAGCTTGGGCTATGCTCGCATCACCTGCGTTCGCGGCAAGCGTCACAAGTGTTTCAAAGGGCTCAGGAGTCGTAAAAATCGACGAAGTTCATGACAAAGGCGAGGCCATTTGCTTCTTTAAAGGAAAAACACAAGTTGCATGTGGCAAAGTCGTTAAGAAAGGAAAGGGAGAATCCTTTATTAAGCTCGACAAGAAAAAAATAAAGAAAATCAGTAAGGGTATGAATGCCCAATTAGAAGGTGAAACAACAACGAACTCTGCCGCAAAGGGAGCCGAAGCACCGCAGATTGGTCCATATAACATGGCATTCTATGGTATTTACAATCCATCTATCTTGGGACCTTCGTATTTCAATACAGATGTCATTTATGCTGCACCCGATAATACAAATGCGGCAACAACGCTCTTTGATTCAGCACCGCAGTCGATCACGCTCATTTCATTCGGCGCGCAATTTGATATGTTCTTGAGCTATCCTTATGGTGTGATGGCTGGTTTTCGTACCCGGATTTATTCTTTCCATACCCATATGGAAAGCAATTACAAACAAGGGGACAACACTGACGCTGATTATGTAAAAACCTCTCAAGGTGCAAATTCTTTCGGGGTCTACGCATCTGGAACTTACTATTACAGCCTTGGTGAAGATTCAGGATTGAAACTCGCTGGCGGCCTCGACATAGATATGTCTAAGGTGAAAATCACGGCCGGGGAATTTAATGGAGCTTTCGGTTCGGACCCAGCAACTCATGAAGAGCGCGGGCAGCTCTACGAGTTGACGTCACAACTTACCGTCATTTCCCTCAAAGTCGATGCCTTATATAGCATGGTTATCTCGAAGCCCTTCGTCCTTGATGCTGGTATATCTCTATTTTTGCCGGTTTCTTCTTCCCGCTCGGGCACCCCAACGGTCACAGACCCCAACGTGGCTGCGAATCCAGGGGTAGATCCCAAAACAGATCTTGTCAATGCGGTCGACCATAAGGCCGTGTTTGGTTTTGAATTGCTTTTTGCGGCCGGCTATTCCTTTTGAGCTATCATTCTAGCAATTTGTCGTGCGGCCATGGGTGCTAACGTGAATCCACTTTTGTGGAAGCCCGCTGCTATCAATATCCTAGGATCACCCTTAGACAGAAAGGGCCCAATATAGGGCAGGCGGTTTTTTGTTAAACAGCGATATCCTCGTCTTGTTTTCCAAGGTCGCGAGCTTAGTTTTGCTCTGGCATCGACAAAACCCGTGCGCTCCAAAGCCTCCAGTTCTTCCAGCAAATTGGGAACCTTCAAAGAGTCTTCCAGCTTGGACGAGTAGGGGAGGCTTGTTTGCCAAGTCGAGGAACCGTAACTCAAAAAACCGGGATAAATATTTAATGACGCAGCACCAAAAATGAGGCTATGGCTGGTTAAAAAATCATCATTTGCACCTATCTGTTCCTCTCGCAAGGTCTCACCCCCATAAAGTCGAGATTCAAAGCCAACCAACCCCGAGGCAAGCAATAATTCCTGGGTGCCGTATCCTGTGCATAGGACCACCGAACGACCTTTGACCATGCTCTCCCCTTGCAGCTCAAGGGATAGTGAGTGCCCTTGATGGCACAAACGTTTCACTCTGTCTTCAATCCAATCTTCAGCTTTCGCTCTGACATAAGTTCGAAGGGCCAAAAGCAGGGCGTCTGGGTCATAAAAGTAGTCTCCGGGATACTGAAAACCATTTGGGGCTATAAGGGTATCGACCTCTGATTTTTCCGCAAGTTTCAGATAGTGCAGCAAACCGGTAAAAGATCCGCCAAAAACACGCTTGGAGATCTTCTGTTGCTCCTCTTGGCTCCAGGCCGGTTCATAAATTTGACCATGAATCACAGGAACCTTCTTGCCCGAGGCTCGCTCTACCCGTTTGATCCAATAGGGTAACAGGTGATGACCTTTGAATTTAAGTTCGAAAAGTGGCTGGCGGGGAAGGAGAAGTCCCTTCATCGAGGAAAGGCCGGTGGCACAAGGGGATGCCGTCATCGTATCCTGCTGAGGAGCAATCAACTTGAAGGCGATCCCCCTATGCGCCAGCTCGAAGGCCACACTCAGACCTCCAATGCCCTCACCGACGACCAGCACGGGTCTATCATAAGCTAGACGCATAACGCTCGCTAATCCGGAGGATTTCTCGGCGAAATGGTTTGATGCGATCATCTCGCCGTTTCTTATGGGTGCGATTGCACAATTGAATGATCGTTATGCTTCGATGGGCATCATACCAAAAACCTGTTCCTGTAAAACCCAGGTGCCCCAAGCTTAAACCGCCTGCAAAATCCCTAGAATACTCACCATCCATGGGTTGTAAGCCATAAGCATAGGGGTTCCCACGAGCCAGTAAATCCCCCGATCTTTGGATTAAAAAATCACCGAGGCGGCTTGAGAAAAGCCCATGAAGGTAAAGGGATAACGATCCCAAGTCAGAAAATAGCCCAGCATGTCCAGCCACCCCTCCCAATGCGTACGCATTTTCATCATGAACTTCGCCAACGAGTGAGCGCCGTCGCAAAGCACAGTATCCCGTCGTAAGACTTGTCGCGAGATTTTGAGCTGCCAGACTTTCCGGGTATCCAATGGCTACATCTTTGCTGATGCCGAATTCTTTTTTTAGCTGGATGAATTGCTGTGCCAGAGACTCTTGGCCTCGCGTTTCGAGGAGCAAGCCTAAAAGAATGTATCCTACATCAGAATAAACAGGCCTATCGCTAGGTCTGCGAAAAGTTAAAATTCGTGAAAAAATCTCGCGAATTCTCTCACTGCGACGGTGCCAATCTAAAGACAGATGAGTGAAGTCGGCGCCGATCCAAAAATTATGCCAAGCTGGAAAGCTGGCATCATGAGCTATAAGGCTTTCTAGAGTTTTGTTCGCAAGGGTTGACTTCCAGGAATCGTTAGTCAAATCCGCTAGGAATTGAAACTCAGGAATCGCAAGCATGTGGTTACTAGCCTGCCAATCACCCCTCATTTCTGCTCGAGCAACGAGAGGGGCAGTCACTAGACATTTCGTCAAGGAAGCCAAATCAAACAAGGTTTCCGGCGGGCAGCCAAAATAGATCTCTTCAGATATCCCTTGCTTTGGGGCATAGAAACCAACGGCCGCCCCCGAAAAGAGCCCCTCATGGGCAAACTGCCGAAGAACTTTTTGAATATCAGTCCTAAGGGCGACGGTGTTCATCTAATACCGCGTTCATCTAATACCGCGTCCATCTAGGTATCTTCGTTGCCATCGTTGGATTCAGCTGATTCTTCTTCTTGGAGATCCTCTTCAAGAGGCTCCTCTTCTATAGCACTGCTATCAATCTTGAGAGTTTCGGCATCTTCTTCTCTGTCAGACCGACAAAAGGAAATGACCTTTTCACCGCTTTCAATGTTCATGAGACGCACACCCTGCGTATTACGACCCACAATACTTATCTCTTTTGCGCGCGCTCTCATGATCTTGCCTGTGGAGGTAATGATCAACACGTCATCCTCATCCGTCAAGCGGCACAATCCAACGACAGGGCCATTTCTATCGCTCACTTTTATCGTGACAATACCCTTGCCGCCCCTGGACTGGACGCGATATTCATCCAGTTCCGTTCGCTTCCCATAGCCATTTTCGCAAACAGTAAGGAGAGTCACGTCTTTGGTTTCTCCAGACAGAATCTCCATTCCCACCACGCGATCAACGCCACCAAAACGAATTCCAGTAACACCGCGAGCAGCTCGACCCATGGGTCTCGTGTCACTTTCCTCAAATCGAACAGATTTTCCCATCGAGGTCGCAAGAATAATATGATCCCCAGTCTTGCATATGCCGCAGGAAACTAAGGCATCACCTTCATCTAATTTTAAACCGATGATGCCTGTTCTACGAACATTTGCATAGGCCATCAAGTCCGTTTTCTTGATATAACCAGAAGTTGTTACAGAAATAACGGACGATCCTTCATGAAACTCCCGCACCGGCAACACGGACACTACGGATTCGCTCTCTTCAAGCTGAACGAGATTGGCAAAATGCTTGCCACGTCCTCTTAAAGCAACTTCGGGAACCTCGTAAACTTTGAGGTGATAGACTTTGCCTTTGTTGGTGAAGACCAGAAGGCTTTGGTGATTGGAAGATATGAAGATGTCTTTTACAACATCCTCCTCGCGAGTCAACATCCCTGCCCGGCCTTTGCCGCCTCGCTTCTGCGCCTGAATCTGGTCGATCGGGGTTCGTTTTACATAGCCCGCCACCGTCACGATCACAGCCACTTCTTCATCCGCAACCAGTTTTTCCATCGTCAGTTCGTCGGCATTGGTGGCCACGATCTCGGTACGGCGCACATCCCCAAACTGCTCTTTTAATTCAAGAATATCTTGCTTAATGATCGCCGTGACTCGCTCGGGTCGATTAAGGATGTCATTCAAGTCGGCAATGGTTTTTTGTACTTCTTCATATTCTTGCACAATTTTTTCGCGTTCTAGCCCTGTTAAGCGAGCCAGTCGCATATCCAAAATCGCTTTGGCTTGAATCGCGGACAGTTGAAAATTGGCAATGAGTTGCTCTTGCGCTACTTCGACATCAACAGATTCGCGGATCGTTTTCACGACCTCATCCATCTCTTCGACAGCCTTTTTCAAACCCAGCAAGATGTGACTGCGCTCATCTGCTTTGCGCAGTTCAAAGACCGTGCGTCTGACAATCACTTCCCGGCGATGTTTATAGAATTCCCACAGCAAGTCCTTCAAGGGAAGTAATTTGGGTACGCCATGGACCAATGCCACGTTATTGATACCGAAGGATGACTGTAAGGGCGTCATTTTATAAAGGTTATTAAGGAGTATTTCTCCTATTTCGCCTTTGCGCAATTCGATGACAATGCGAATTTCGTTCTTTGCCGATTCGTCGCGAATGTCTGAAATACCCTCAATTTTCTTCTCGTGTACCAGTTCTGCAATACGTTCAATAAGCCTGGATTTAATGATCTGATAAGGCAACTCGGTAACAACGATTCGCTCCCGCCCTCCGGGCATATCTTCGACGTGAGCTTTTGCCCTCATCACGACGGAACCACGTCCGGTTTGATAGGCTTCAATAATTCCCGCTCGGCCATAGATCATCGCGGAAGTGGGAAAGTCAGGACCCTTAATATGAGTCATCAATTCAGCCAGGCTGATGTCTGGATCATCAATCATCGCTTCCAAAGCAGAAGCGACTTCACTCAAATTATGGGGGGCCATATTCGTGGCCATACCCACAGCAATTCCGGAAGCTCCATTGATGAGCAGCTGGGGAAGTTTAGTGGGAAGGACAAGAGGTTCTGTTTCTTTGTTGTCATAGTTTGGACCAAAATCAACGGTATCCTTGTCCAAATCAGCAAGCATCAAGCTTGCAATCTCGCCCAGGCGGGACTCTGTGTAACGCATGGCAGCAGCTGAGTCACCGTCGATAGATCCGAAGTTTCCTTGTCCATCGACCAGGGGATATCGCATGGAAAAATCTTGAGCCAAACGTACCAAGGCTTCATAGACCGAAGAGTCACCATGAGGGTGATACCGACCGATAACGTCGCCCACGATACGAGCTGATTTTAGGTAGGGTCGATTAAAAAAATTCTTCAGACCATACATGGCGAAGAGAATTCTTCGATGGACCGGCTTCATGCCATCGCGAACGTCAGGCAAGGCTCGCGAGACGATAACGCTCATGGAATAATCGAGAAAGGATGATTTCAGTTCCGTCTCGATATGGATGGGAATAATATTCTGTTTAATCGTCATGTTATAATCTCGCGCAATCTTAGATATCTAAGTTCTTAACGTTGAGGGCATTGGCTTGGATGAAATCTTTACGGGGAGCTACTTCGTCACCCATCAGCGTAGAAAAGAGCAGGTCCGCTTCTAAGGTGTCCTCAATGTCGACCCGGTGGAGGAAGCGAGACGTCTGGGACATCGTCGTGACCTCTAATTGTTCTGGGTTCATTTCCCCTAAGCCCTTATACCGCTGAATATAGGACCCTTTTCGACCTTGTTGCGTCACAAACTCCTCGAGCTCCAGTGCTGTAGGCACCACCTTGCTCGTAAGATCATCTCCACTGGACTTGTCTTTCTCAAGCCACTTATAGGAGAAGGGCGCTTTGGCAATGCCATCAATCTCATGCTTGATGCGCCGCAGTTCAAACAACTCTCCACCTTTTTCGAAGATGTCCGCCGAGAGTTCAAAAATCTTGGGATAGTCGCGAAAACGAGTGTCGCAATGTAATTTGTAGTTACTATACTCTTTGTTGAATTCGATCCGAATCGCTGCGCTGGCCCTCTCAACCTTTGGCAGCTGAGCAATATGGGCCAGGATCCTGCCTTTGAGAAACTCGGCGCCTTGCTCTGATTTTAAATCGACCTCTTCAAAATCGGCGTTACTAATCAAAAAATCAATGACTGGGCGTGAGCGCCGGCGTGAGGCGCCATTTAGTAAATCTTTAAATCGCTCTAACTTGGTAAAGAGGCGTTTCAAAGAATCTTTGTCAACATTTTTTCCATCTGCATCAAGAATTTCTAGATTTTCTGCACCAATTTCGGTTAGAAATTCTGTTAATTCCCGCTCATCTTTTAAGTATCTATCTGTCTTACCGCGGCGGTATTTAAAAAGCGGAGGCAAGGCAATATACAGATATCCCCT
>JBIKVD010000068.1:0-14770 GCA_044357055.1 Oligoflexales bacterium
GGGCGATGAAAGCTCTGTACAGTCGCAGCAGCCTTTGCCCGACTCTCATAAGAAAATGCCGACCACCATGGCGGTCGGAGAAGAGGGTGGCGGTAAGCCGCCCGTGACGACGATGGCCCTGGGTGAGGAAGGCGCACAATGCGTCACGACCAAAACTGCATGTGAAGAAGGAGGCGGCACAGTTCCAGGTCCTACCACGCTCGCACTTGGCGAAGAAGGTGGCGGCATACCTGACTTGACGACATTGGCCTTGGGAGAAGAAGGTGGCAATGACAGTCATACCTATCGCCTAGGAATCGCTGCCCCGAAAGAACCAGCACCGAGCAAGAAGAGTCGCCTGCCCGTTTGTGGCGAAAAAGGCAAATTTTCTACCTTAAGCGAGGAAGAGGGCTTAGTCGTTACGACGATGGCTAAACACGAAGAGGGTGGCAGCTGCAAACCCAAAGAATTTATTTTATAGTTCTGTTTTACTCGTGCGTTGTACCAGGTTTCCAACAAGCGGGCGTGCGTCTTACCTAGCCGAAGCCCTCTTGTTGGAGGCTAGACGATCTCCCTATTATTTAGATCACAAGTCTCAGTATCCAGTAAGTCGAACTTTTCCTTCCCGGGGAGTCACCTTTGGTGAGTCAGAGAAGAAAATCAGTCTTGATTCTTGGCAACGCCCATGACTTTCATGCCAATCTCGTTCGCCAGACGGTGGGCAGCATGAGTTCCGAGTTTGATTGTCACTTCTTGGATACCAGCGAATTTCCCTCACGGCTAAAAATTCAGTGGAACTATCCTGCAGACGCTAGCTTTCTGCGGCTGCCTGATGGGGCGAAGGTTTATTTTTCCGATATTCACAGCATTTATTGGCGCAACTATAACTCCATAGCCGTGGATCGCAGTGTCTTTTTCGATGCCAGACAACTTCACATTGCAGAAAATGATGCGCGCAGTTTTATGGAAGGCTGGTTACAGGCTTTGCCCTGTAAATGGGTGAATGGATGGCAAGGCTTTGCTTTACATCAAGTCAAACCCGCTGCCCTGGCAAGGGTACAAGCCTTGGGTCTCCCGGTCCCGGAAACTTTGCTGACCAATGATCCCGACGGGGTTCTAGACTTTTTTTCCAAGCATCGAGCCGCTATCTTTAAACCAGTGCAGGGCGGAGCCCACACCCTGCGCTTGACAGAGGAGTTTTTAACCCCCGAGAACCTCGCAAATTTGCGTTTAGCACCGCTGACACTGCAACAGGAAATCAAGGGAACCAACATCCGTGTTTTTATCATCGGCGAGCAGCATTTTGCCTGTGAAATCGCCTCCTCCCAAATTGATTTTCGCGATGATGAAACTCCTATCATCAAGAAAATTGAGCTACCCGATGAAGTCATTGCACAATCTCACGCTGCCGCTCAAGCCCTACATCTGGTTTGGGCGGGTATTGATTATCGGCGGGATGCTAACGGTACCTATTATTTCTTGGAAGCTAATCCCAGCCCAATGTTTTATGGTTTTGAGCAAGCCTCTGGCCTGCCGATTACCGAGGCCTTGTGCCATTACCTCATGACTTAATACATGGATTAAAGATGGAAAAAGACACGCTGTTTCTGACGGGATCATATCCTAAACCTTTTGAATTTAATGCAGAGGTCGCAAAAGTCTTTGATGACATGGTTTCGCGGTCTGTCCCGCTCTATGGAGAGACGATTGCAGTATTGCAGAACCTTGTCCAGCGCCTCGTGAGCAGACGCGTGGCGTCTCTTTCTAAACAAACTGAACCAGGAGTGGTTGTTGATGTTGGCTGTTCGACAGGTACAACGTTGGCAGCTATTGCCCCTATCCTTCCGGAGGGATGGACTTTGATCGGGATGGACCCGTCGGGGGCCATGCTTGGCAAAGCTGAGGAAAAACTCAAACCCGCGAGGTTAAAGCACCATGTTGTCCTCGAAGAACGCAAAGTCCAGGAAGGCTCCTTTCCTCGCGCTGACCTGGTGATCATGAACTATACGCTTCAGTTCTTGCCTGTTGGAGATCGGCGGCCTTTGCTTGGCGAAATTTTTCGCACCTTAAATCCGGGCGGGATGCTGTTCCTCTCAGAAAAGGTCCGCTTTCCTGCTTCTCTTCGCCAGGAACTTGTAACGATGCTCTACGAGGATTTTAAACGCGGCCATGGGTATTCCGAGAGCGAAATAGCGCGCAAGAAGGAGGCCTTGGAGAATATTTTAGTGCCCTTAACCATAGCGGAACATGAAGAGGCGCTCTTGCAATGCGGGTTTGCTCATGTTTCTATGTTATCCCTCTGGCTTAACTTCTGTACTTGGCTTGCCATGAAAGAGGAAGCCCATTAAACCTGGAGCCTCCCTTGTCAGATCATCCTTCTCTTAGCCCTTCTGTAGAAGAAGAGAAACCGACATCAAAATCGTATCCTTGGTTGGCGTCCCCCTCTAAGGGGATCGACCTTCCTGCTCTTCTTGCCGATCGTGCTGCGGTACTTGCGAATCTGTGCCCCACCCGACGGGAATCTTGGCAGGAAAAAGCATCGTCACTTCCTATTCCCAACGTGGTTAGCTGCAAATTTGATCGTCCGCTGGTGCAAATCGGTTTGCAACACGAGTGGCCAGGGGATCCCGAACACCTACGAAACGTACTACAAGAAATGATGCCCTGGAAAAAAGGGCCATTTTCATTTTTTGGAATAGAAATAGACAGCGAGTGGCGCTCGGACCTGAAATGGTCCAGACTTTTGCCTCTGCTCCCGGAGCTAAAAAACAAGCGTGTTGCCGATATCGGCTGCCACAATGGGTACTTTATGTATCGTATGCTGCCCGAAGATCCTGAGCTAGTGATCGGATTCGAGCCGGTGTGGCGACATTTTCAAACTTTTGAATTTTTGCAGTCGTATGCGCGGCAAGATCGCCTGCATTTTGAACTTCTTGGGGTCGAGTCGATTCATCATTTCGCCAAATTTTTTGACGTGATTTTTTGTCTCGGTATTTTGTATCATCACACCGACCCTATAGGGTTGCTGCGAAAGATGCGGAGCTCTTTAGCAAAAGGAGGATCCTTATTGGTCGACTGCCAGGGAATTCCTGGCGAGGAGTCTCATGCGCTGATGCCGCGCGGCCGCTATGCGGGAGCTAGCGGCATTTGGTGGCTGCCGACCAAGCTGTGTCTCGAACACTGGCTCCTGCGAGCGGGATTTCAGCAAGTGAAGACCATTTATGCGGAGCCCCTCAGCACCCAGGAACAGCGCAGTACCCTGTGGGCTCCAGGTAAGAGCCTCGCGGATTTCCTTAACTCCCAAGATACCTCTTTAACGATTGAGGGGTATCCGGCCCCCCATCGATTTTATATGATCGCCAGGTAGGAACCTTTTCGCGGAGGGGGCAAGCCATGGTGGAATCGGACTGGGAGAAACGCCAAGCTGCAATGAAAGAGGCGGCGAAGAAAGCGCGCCAAGCCGCAGCGAAGGGCGAACGGGAGAAGATTCGCGCAGCCAAGAAACAATATCGGCAGGGCGAAGTGGTCGAGGAGTCCTTGGCTCGGCGCTTTGCTGCAGAGGAAAAGCGCAAGAAGAGCCAACGAGATTTGGCTAAAGAAAAGCGCGCTGAGATAAAAAATAGAAAAAGGCCCTCTAAAAACCCTGGCCTGGGAAAGGGCTTTCAAGATGCATCCAGTGAGACCATGGCCCAGGCCCAGCCCCCGGCGCGCCTCAATGTGGAAGAGTTGAGAGCTCTGATTCGGGTGATAACAAATCCGACGTCGACATCCTGAGCGGTGGAGCGTCATCCTGAGCGCAGCGAAGGACCTCGACCAGATCTATCGCCTTTAGTTCAGGGAATTATTTGATAATTTCAACTAGATACCTGCCATGGGAGTCAAAATTCGCTCGACCGAAGGATGCGCCAAAAGATATTTCTTGCTACCATTTTGGCCCTAGAGCATAATCTCGGCTTGGTGTTTGCACAGAATGGTTTTGTGCCAGCATTCTTGTCCCTTGACTCGCTTCAAGACCAAGTTTTTGAAGTAGGTTGATACATCGGAGGTTTTTCTATGACTTATGCTCCTGGATCCTATTCCCACAATTCTGACTCCTTAGCTCTCAGTCCTCTTGATTTAAATAGTCTAAAAACCATTCAGCGAGAGACTCGTATGCAACCCATTTCCCAGTATTTCGGCGAGTTAACTTTTGGTTTAGGACAAATGAGGGAGCGCTTGTCGCAAAAGGCCTACAAAGCCTTGATTAAGGTCCTGGAACAGGGCAAAAAATTAGAAAAATCCACTGCCGATGAAATTGCCCTCGTCATTAAGGATTGGGCTGTTTCCAAAGGCGTGACCCATTTTACCCATTGGTTTCAGCCGATGCGCGGGATCACAGCGGAAAAGCATGACGCTTTTATTTCCATCCAACACAGCTACCATAGCGAGCTGAAAGTTATAGAACGTTTCTCCGGATCGCAGTTGATCCAAGGCGAGCCAGACGCTTCCAGTTTCCCAAGCGGTGGTATGCGTTCAACGTTTGAAGCCAGAGGCTATACAGCCTGGGTATTGGATGCGCCGATTTTTATTCTGGAGCATGGTAGTTCCAAGACGCTCTGTATTCCTTCCGTGTTCATGGCTTACAACGGTATGGCGATGGACAACAAAACCCATCTCTTGCGATCCAACGCACTCGTTTCCCAAAATGCCGTAGAATTGCTGAAACTGCTTGGAGACGTGGATGCTAAGTCCGTTCAGGTTACCATGGGTGCGGAACAAGAATATTTTTTGATTGATCAAGAAATGGCTTCTCGGCGTCCCGACTTGGTGATGACTGGCCGCACCTTGCTAGGAGCGCCGGCTGCAAAAGACCAGCGGCTAAACGATCACTATTTCGGCAACATCCCAACGCGCGTCAAGCAGTTTATGGATGATCTCGAGATGCAACTTTATCGCTTGGGTGTACCGATTAAGACTCGTCACAACGAAGTGGCCCCCGGCCAGTTCGAGATGGCGCCGATTTTTGAAACCTCGACGATCGCGTCCTATCACAATACACTTGTCATGCAGTTGATGAAAATCACTGCGGCAAAATATGGCTTCCTTTGCCTACTCCACGAAAAACCTTTCGCTGGCTTGAACGGCAGCGGCAAGCACTGCAATTGGAGCGTCGCAAACGACAAAGGCGAGAATTTGCTGGAGCCGGGTAAGACCCCTCACCAAAATCTGCGCTTTTTGGCGATGGTTTCTGTGGTGACGCATGCCGTCTACAAGCATGGTGCCATGTTACGCACGGCCATCGCTTCGGCTAGCAACGATCACCGCCTTGGCGGTCATGAAGCTCCTCCTCCGATCATCAGCGTTTACCTCGGCACTTTGCTAGATCAGATCTTTGAGAGCGTTTTGCGGGACGAGGTTTTGACGGGAACGAAGTCGATAGATATTAACCTTGGTGTCAATCAGATTCCCGCTATTGCCAAAGACTACACCGATCGGAATCGTACCAGTCCTTTCGCTTTCACAGGTAATAAATTCGAGTTTCGTGCGGTCGGCGCTTCTGCCAATATTTCTTTGCCCGTGGCCGTGCTGAACGCGGCGATTGCCAATTCTTTAAAATATGCAGCGACCTTGTTAAAGCCGTTATTGGAGCAATCCGAGTCACGGGATGCCGCAATCATGGCCTTGATTAAGAAACTGATGGGAGAAGCCAATAAAGTTCTTTTCTCAGGCAATAACTATTCTGATGAATGGAAAGAAGAAGCTCGTCGCCGTGGCTTGGCAGTATTGCCCACGACGATCGAAGCTTTGGAAACCTTCAAGAACGGTGGAGCCGACTTCCTTCTCACCACTGGTGTTTTCCAGAAAGAAGAGCTCGAATCCAACTATCAAGTCATGGTCGAGAATTATCGTTCTACCTTGGAAATCGAGTATCAAACCTTCGCCGAGATGGTACGTGAGTATGTCATTCCTGCGGCGGAACTACAGCTCCAACGCACAAGTGGGTTAAAGACTCAAATTACCAGCAAGCGCCTAGGTATTGAGCTAGGCAAACGCCTGCATGTGCTGGAAGAGGGTTTTGCTGATATTTTAGAGTCGCAAATTGCTTTTGAAGACCTATTGAAAAAAGCAGGCGAAATTACAGGTGATGAGAACGTCATGGCTTTCTTGGGTAGAGACGTAAAAGCCGCCTATGGGCGCTGCAGAGCTGCCTGTGACTTTATCGAAACTCAGGTGGATCATGACCTTTGGCGATTACCAAAGTACCGTGAAATGCTCTACCACCATAATTTCTCGCACTAGATTGTCAGTGCGGGATAGGGCTTAGGTGAGATTAACAGAGCTTTTCCAGATCTTTATTAGGTCACGGCCTGCGATGTGATAGGATCTGCGAAAGCCATCTAAGGGAGAACACCTTCATGCGAATTTTAGCTTCCACGCAATTGGGATTCATGATTTTGATGTGCGGATTGACAATGGGAAGCTTCGCTTGCAAAACAGGCGAAGCGGAGTCCGCTTCAGCAGGGATGCCCGAGGCTGAGACGGAAACGGAACCGTCCTTAGTTCCGGTTGTACGCCTGGACGGCAAGGCGATCGTCGGGGATCACGTCGGGGGGGATCTCAAGGATATTCAATTGGTGAAAGCAAAATTCCATGAAGAGCTGAAGATAAAGGCTGGTTTCCCTGATTACTACGGTAAGAATTGGGATGCACTCTTTGATATGCTCACGGATGAGAAGTTTTCGAATATGAGTCTTCTGATTGCGGATTATGATTTTCTCGCTGAGGGGTTAGGTTGCGAGGAAGCGCAAAAGCTCCTAAAAGTCCTAGAGGATGCGGCTTCAAGAGAGGGTACTCTCTTCGAGTATTCCTTGCTAAGTAATGAAGAGAATCCGAACTTTAACTTGCCCCCAGACTCACCTAAGTCTGACTGTGAGAATCCGTTATAGTCCCAGGTATTCCTTAAACCAATCTAGATGGCCTTGTTTGGCCATCTTTTTTGCCAATTCCCCTCCTGGTCTCTTGCCTTCGACGCACAGTTCGTAGCGAAAGAGTACATGATAAGCTGCGCTCATTAGGGACTGCGCTTGGATGGTCCGGATAAGTTCCAGATTCAGTAAGCCCTGTGAGTATGCTTTGACATGAGTCTCCAGAAGGGCATCCAAATTTTCCTCGCCTAGGCGCCACGAGTAAAGCTCCCCGGCAATCGCTTTACGATGGAGAAAAGGAAGGTAGTTCAAGGTTCCCAAAGGCAAGGCCAAAGTCGTCATGACACCATCGATGGGTTCCTCTGAGTCTCTGGGTGCATATGTTAGGGCTATTCCTTCCTGGCCGAATTTTTCCGTAATGGATCCCAGCAGCGAAGGATCGATCTCAACCCCAAGCTTGATCTTAAGACTCAAGGCGGCGCCGTCTGCTGTACGCAGGGGTTCTGTGGCTGACTTCCGCTCTAAGCCCAGAGGCAAGAACAAATGGGAGGCTGGGGATGTGTCGATAGGGGGGCGTTGATCGGTATCTAGGATGGGAAGCAGCAACGACTGGTGGTAGTTTGGGCTTACAGGTAGGGTGGCAGCAGCTAAAATATGGTTTAGGGCCCGACGAAATTGAGCGTTTTGCATCAGAAACTGGCGTGGATTCCAGAGCATCAAAGTCGCTAGGGGGGCGGGTGCAGCCAAGGCGCATTCCTGGGCAGCAGGGCTAGTTGATGATTGGCTGGCAGCTTTTGCGGTATCGTTAGCAATGTGCAGGGCAATGTGGGGATCACCTTGACCTGATGAATTGAAAGCAAGCATGGGTCGAGCCGCAGAATATCCAAGACTCGGCAATAGGGATTTTCCATCCCCTGAAGGACGATACAGACCCGCGCATTGATAACGGTTATCGTTAGACGCTGAACCTTCGCCTTCCCCTAAAGATGCCATGAAGCGACCAACTTGATTAACTCTTTGAAAATAGGGCTGGTGGGCCAATATATAAGGTCCCGTGGGCGGTGGGGCTGACCAACGGACTTCTACCGTAAGAGCGTCGGCGGTCACCAGCAAGAAGTCGGGGATGGCCCAAAGCTGGCCCGTTTCAGTGGTGATGATTCGTTTCAGATTTTCTTGCAGGAACTGGCTCAAGTCTTCGGCGAGTAAAGGGCTACCGTCCCAGTGGGCCAGGCCCGAGCGCAACTGGATATTCCAGACTGGCTGCATTTGACCCATTGAAAAACGAGTTGTGGCCGAGATTTCCTTCGCCAGGATATTCTTGGTACTGCCTGCCGCATAGTCAAGAATAGCTAGCGGCGGGCAAAGAAGACGACCTTGAATGGCATCATTGCCTAGCCAGCTGGGGGCTTGTTTTGCTTCCTTGGGAACAGGAATTTGCCAGCCACTGACAAATACCGTGGAAGCCATGGCTGGAATCATCCCACCTAGAAAGGAGCAGGCCATGACCGCCAGCAAACACGGGGGGGGGAATCGTCGAAGTGTGCGCTTTGGAGGGTATCTAGCCGAAAGATGTTGTGTCAAAACTCAGCTCCTGAGGGGTCTAACTTGAAGAGGCCAGCTATTCGTATTATGATCGCCAATTGAATAACCTACAAGGGGCCGTCATGATTGTATGGGATGTAGCGCCTGAGATCTTTAAAATTGATGTTTTTGGGAAGGAGCTGGGGCCGAGATACTACGGCATGATGTTTATCCTAGGATTTATGATTGGCTATTTTTACCTCAAGAAAATCTTTCTCTCGATGGGCCGCCAAGCCGAAGTCGAAGTATCTATGCTCCTTAATTATGTTGTCTTTGGCACCATTATAGGGGCGCGTCTTGGTCATTGTCTATTTTATGATCCAGCCTTTTATCTCAGCCGGCCTTGGGAAATCCTTTATGTTTGGAATGGGGGCTTAGCAAGCCATGGTGGCTACTTGGGGCTCTTTACGGGTGTGTTTTTGTTTTTGTATCAGGTCAAGGGACTGAGTTTCATGTGGCTCATGGACCGGGTGGCGCCTCCAGCGCTCCTGACAGGTGCTTTTATTCGGGTGGGGAATCTCTTCAATTCGGAAATGATCGGAGAGCCAACAGATCTGCCTTGGGGAGTGGTCTTCCAACAACTAGGCCCTGAGTTTGCGGAGCCTAGGCATCCCGCCCAGATTTATGAGGCCATTGGTTATTTCTTTATTTCCCTGCTGCTCTTTTATGTCGTGAAGAGGTATTCGACCACCTGGAAGTCAGGGCGCATTTTAGGAGTCACTTTTGCTTTGGGCTGGAGCTGGAGATTTGGGGTTGAATTCTGCAAGATCAACCAAATGGATTGGGAAGCGGGTTTGCCACTCAATATGGGGCAGATGCTCAGTATTCCCTTTATCATCCTTGGAGTACTTATGGCCTTTGGCTGGCATGTGGATAAGCCCTATTTCCGTTGGTTGAACACGCCTCCACGGCAAAGCCAAAATCGTCCCGCAAAATCTTGACTCGATCAGTGTGGAGACTACATTCTTACTTTTTCGGAATATTTAGCCCCTTGTTTTTGCTTTTCCCATGCCAAGCGGCGAGGATTTCACTGAAATCCTCGCAAAAATCCATGCCCTTATCCCCCTTTTCTAACACTCAGTCCCAGCTATCCTTGCGACACATCTCGGTATAGAGTCGGGCGTTAACGGCCTGCAACTCAGCCAAGGGCCGGCCCTCGCATAAGGTGCCTCAGCATGAACCTGCAAAAACAAACTCTGCTACGCATGATTCATTTCCCTCAAATGTTCTTTACGGTCGCTGTGTTTATGGCAAGCGCTCTTGCCTGCACAGCGGAGGATAGGGCGCCTGTCAAATTTGATAGCGCCCATTCCCTTGCACTTGATGCAAGAATTTATCGCGGGGTTTTAGTCGTCCCAACTTCGAGCACAGAAGTCGAGATAAAGCATCAGGTCGAAGCTCAGTTAAAATTCTCCATCGGGCAGTTAAATGGCACGGACGCGGTGTCGGGCCTCAGCAGTTTAAAACTCGACATTTTGCAGCTCAATCCACTCCCAGCGGACGAATCAGAGGTCATTTATGCCGCGCATTTCCTTGTCTCTTGGCCAAAGGAGCGCGACATTCCTTCCTCACAGACAGTTGTCTTACCAGAAAGAGCTTCCAAAGAGGCCCTTAAGCTCTTCTTCTCGACCTACGGTAACTTAGGGACGCCCGATCATCAATGCATGGAAGGCACCGCAGATGCCGCAGTTTCTAGCACGTTTTGGTACTATTATCGGCCCCTCGCAGATACCTGTATCCTGAAAAATTTGGACGAGCAGCAGGATCTGGTATTCAAAGCCTTATTGGACCTTAAGTTGAGCGACGAAAATACCACCGGAAAATTCCCTGAATACGGCAAGATTTGGGAAGACGATGAGCTTATCGTCACCACAATATTTGGCAAAACAAAATCCGGTGCTTTGGACACCAAAGATGCAGGAATTTACACCTACCAAGCCTTTTATGGTTCCCTGGTCGAACTTTTTGGCGAACCATTGACCAGTAGTCTGCAAGAGGGGCAGCTCCCAGACGCCATCAACTCGAACGTCTCGTTGACCTTCTCATACAAAGACCGCGTGGTCGACGTGCAGATGTTTCTGGTCGATAGCATGCTGGAGCTCACCGATGAGGTCAAAGCGCAGTACAATAAACGAACTCAGAACTCTGATTTTATCAGCTATTCAGGTCACTCAGGTTATGGGGAAAATATCCGCCAACTGGCAAAACTTGGCCAATTTCAGCCGGATCAATACCAGATCTTCCTCGTCAACGGTTGTGACACCTTCGCCTACGTGGACGAATCCCTAAAAAAGGCCCACGCGCTGGTGAATCCCGACCATGCAGAAGACAAGTTCGTCGATATTATAACGAACGCCATGCCCTCTTATTTTTCTGCCAATGCCCATAACAATTCTGTGATTATCAAGAGCTTGGCAGAGCAAGTGCTCAACTATCGTGAGATTCTCGAGTTGCTTCCTACCATTCAACGGGCCGCTGTTCTAGGCGAGCAAGACAACCTTTGGCCGCTGCCATTTGAGGAGGCTCCTGAGCCTGAATCCCGGTTTTTGGATCCCCAAGCCAGCTGATCTGGTCTACGATCGGCATCGCAACCACAGTCGCTCATTCATGCAAATTTACGTAATTGTTTCAGCTTCCTACATCTAACTCTCAAGAATATCTGGGATTAGTCGATGGAGCTATTAGCCATCTATCTGGGAATGAAGAGAAATTGGAAGGATTTGCTGGAGTTGGGCTTCTGATTCGCTCGATCTCCTCGGGAAAGGATCTCATCTTGCTATTTGCACTTGCCTTGCAGTCTCGCCGCGCAGTGATCTCTACTGCGATACTGTTAGCCTTTGTCATCGGCTGCAAAAGCAAACTGGCTGTCCAAACCAAGACTAATTCTCTGCCACTCGCGCCCAGCACTCTATTCGCCGAAGTTCCCGCCGCCATTAGTAAGGAAAAACAACTAAAAATGCCAATAGCGGATGCCAAGATCGCATCCTATCAATATGCCCTGATTGAAGGCGACGAAACAGTTGCATGCACAGATGTTGCATACAGCGAGTGGCTGCCTGCAACTCAGGACCTTGAATTATCCTTGGTGCAAGACGGACCAAAACGACTCTGTGCGCTAGCCAAAGATCAATATGGCAATCAAATGGTCGAGGCTTTTTCCCATTCATGGATTCTGGACAGTACCCCGCCAGTCATCGAGATTGCCGATGCCTACGAAGCCGCGGCTCCTTTGGAACTGACAGCTGAAGTGCAGGATTTAAGCGCGATCAGTCTCTCCTGGGCTATGGTCGAGGGTCCTGGGGTAGCCACCTTTTCAGCGTTAGACGCAGCAAAAACAGTGCTATCGATGTCCGCGTTTGGAAAATATATCGTTCGCGTGACGGCGGTCGATGAACCTGGAAATTCGAGTGCCAAAGATGTGACCATCGTTTGGCTTGACGAAAGTGCTCCGGTGGAAGTTGAATCCACGGAACGAAAATTTATGATTTCCGATCCCCAAGATTCCGAGGTCGGATCTGCAATGACCGTTTCTATCCGAGTCCTTGGCTTAGATAACACATTAGATCGCTCGGTCACAACGAGGGTCACTCTTGCCTGTACGGGCTCTGCCACTGGGTGCCAGGTGTTGGATATTGTGGGGGGCTACGGCTCTGTTTCGATTCAAAATACCGTTGCAGAAACGGTCACTCTCAGTTTGGTCGATACGGAAGAAACGGGGTTTGACATAAGCAGTGTGCAACAAGCTATTTTCCAACCTGGACCCGCTAATCGTTTTGTCCTTTTAGATCCCGCGGATGCTGTCGCGGGCGCTTCCACAGCCGTCACCATTCAGGCGCTGGATTTTTATGGAAACGTTGATACTAGCTTTCACGATGACGTGACCCTTATCGCGAGCGGGTCCGCTGCGGGGGATGGGTTAATTGCCATCACGAATGGCATGGGCACTGCCAGTATCACGAATATCGTCGCTGAGAATGTGACGTTAAGCTTATTGGGAATAGGGGCACTGGCTATAGATGTTTCTAGCACGCAGGTTGTGAGTTTTTTGCCGGGACCGGCAGAGAGAATCGTGTTAAGCGCTCCTTCCGATTCAGCAGTCGGAGAGGCGCTGACTGTCGGGATCGAAGTCGTTGACGAACACAACAATGTGGTAACGACGTTTCAAGATGATGTCACATTGAATTGTAGTCCCGCTGCGACTGGTTGTGGCTTAATCGCCGTCGGGTCTGGGCTGGGCAGCAAGACGATCAATCATTCCGTTTCTGAAATCGTTGCACTCACTCTAAGTGGTTGTGCAGGCGGCATAGACTGTACCTCGAGTCAAAACGTTCAATTTCATTTCAGGCCTGAACTGGATACGATTGCTGACCACTTTCTCTTGACCTCGGTTGGTATTTTGACCTCAATCAACCCGGGTGACAACGGCTTAGACGTGGATGCCGACGCAGAACCTTTGTCTTATAGTTGTTTTTTCGATACCACGGTCAATGGAGTTGTGGCAGAGACGCAGGTTTGCTCCCAAGCGAACATCGCGAATGGTGCTGGATTTGATTTTGACCCTGCAACGGGGATTCTCTCAGGTTGGGATCCGGCCTTAGAGGAAACCTATGAGTTCGTGATCAAGGCCTGCGATGATAACACTTTTGTGCTTTGCGATACGGAAACCTTTGCCGTCGAAATATCCGAGCTGCCTCGACATCTTATTTTGACTTCACCAGAAATCCCCAATGTCTGCATTCACAGCGGCAATCAAGCCGCTTTCCCAATTTCTGGTTTTTGCAGCCATCCGGGAGAAATCATCTTTATCACGGGAGCGTCCACGCAGCAGGCGGTCTGCTCTGCTCAGAACCTATGGTCTACAAGCCTGGATTTGAGTGCTGCGCCTCAGGGAATTCTTCAACTAGCCTTGAACTATGGTTATGGCACAAGTCTGACAAAAACAGACGGAATCACTTTGGTGAAAAATACTGCGAGTGTTTACGCCCAGGATTTTACGTTTCCCCTAGCTCAGACCGCCCAGCCAGAGTGCTGGGTGGATGGACTGACGGCTTCTGGGGTAGCTGTGCCAGCAGCAACTGGGTCTGGAAACGTGACTGTGACCACGGGAACCGGCACCAGCAATAACTCCTCTTTTGAGCTGGGAGATCGTGGTGATTATCCCAATCCCTATCAGGAGTCCACCGATTTGGTAGGTGCAACTTCCGTCAGTGGGGCTATTGCGGCGAATACGACTTGGTCTGGCAATATGAGGGTTACGGCGAATGTTACCGTCAATGATGGCGTGACCCTCACCATCGATCCTGGAGTCACAGTTTTCTTCGACGCCGGTACTTCGATGACCGTAAATGGGGAGATCTCAGCGATAGGGACCCTGGCGGATCCGATTTACTTTACCTCTGCAGGTGTCAAAGGCCGATCGGCCTGGGGAGGCGTTTACCTTTGGCCCTCAGGTAGTGATCAGATCCACTATGCGGTCTTTAAATACGGAAACATTGCGCTGCGGCATGGTATCAATGTCGGCGCTGCGTCAGGAAACTATACGAGCAACGCCATGTTCAAAAATCTGAGTTTTGTGGAAAATAATGTCGCTTATCGCGACCATCCAGAGCCCGAATGGCCCAATCTCAATACTGTTACTCACAACGGCTTTTTGCAGGATTCTCTATTCTTCTCTAATGCTATTGGCCCAATGGTTCATGTTTCAACGGGTGCTGGGACCGGATATCAAAATCTGGTCGCTCAACGAAATCTGGTTTTGGCAGGATCGACCTACGGCATTCAGTGTAGCGTGGGCTCCTGGTGGATCGGGTCTGTCGACAATCTTGCGACCATAAAGCAGAATATTTTGCGAAATAATGAGGTAGGAATTTTTGTCAGCCTCGGTGATTCTTCCGACAATAGCGGAGCTGACACTGATATGTCAGCCACCATAGAGCACAACTACTTTGACGCGAATACGACCCACATCTATCTTGACTATCGGTTTGATAATTTTGGCACCTATTATTTTCGCCCGACGATTCGCAATAATTATTTTGGTCAGGGACTCGCTATTTTCTCCAAGGACGTGAATGATCCTAACGTCGATACCTATGCTCCGGTGATTCAGGACAATGTCTTCTCTGATATCACTGGCACCGTTGTCGAAAATACCAACTATCGCCTAGACCTCGTCTTTGGTCCAAACTATTGGGGTATCAACGACACGCAATGGGATGCTGGATTCCAAGCTTCCTTCGCGACTAACACGAATGGACGGTCCACGAGTGCCTCCTCGGATTTAAGTTCAACGTCGGCGCCTGTTC
>JBIKVD010000341.1:0-4567 GCA_044357055.1 Oligoflexales bacterium
CGTTTTGCCAACACTCCCTGCGATAGCGACAACGGGAATGGGAAAGTTTGCCCGCCATGCAGAGGCGAGAGCGCGATAGGCGAGCAAAGTATCAGGCACGTTGTAAATTTGAGCGTTGCCAAGGGCGCCTAAACCTGCGCTTCTTGCCACCACGACTCCCGTTGCGCCCGCGGCGATGGCCTGAACAACAAAATCGTGGCCATCATAGGTGTCCCCGACCAGAGCCAAGAAAAGATCGTTTGGTCTTACTTGCCGGGAATCGGTGACGATTCGCTCATAGGGCAGAATTTTATGATCGGCGATTTTTGAGTTTGGGTTGGAACTTGCGGAAGCAGGTGTGGGGGGTTCTCTCAGTGCCGAAACTACAAATTCGTGCGTAAACATAGAATCTCCTGTGGCGCACAAAGTGTGCGAAAACTATGGCGCAAGGTCGCCTTGATATCTTGCTTTCCAGAGTCTGTCATTCACCGCTGGCCAGAGCCCTAGCTCTGAGGCAGATCTTTCAGCAAAAAGGAGATCCAAATTTTGCGCATCTGCTAGTCTCAGCGCTAAGAAAAGTTGGCGCGCAACTTGAATATCAGGGGGACTGTTTTTTGATTCTTGCGAGGAAATCAAATCAAAGGACCACGGTACTTGCACTTTTACATCCGGAAAGTGATCACGAAAATCTTTTGTGAGGAGATTTTCATTCCCCGTTTGCCCTAAATGCAACAACCCCACCCGCCAAATTTTTGGACTCATAGAGTCCAACATAGAGCGAAGACGCGCCCTATCGAGCAGTTCGTTGTTTTCACCCAGGAGAAAAAGCGGTGTTCTTGGGGCGTAGTGGCGCTCAAGCATGCCTGGCGCAAACAATTGCCCCGGTTCTGCATTTGCTGGGAGAGGGTTGTATCCCAAGATTTTAGCGATGGTCTCTAAAGCCAGGGCTCCCTTGCGGAGAAGCGTGATTTTATCATCAAGACCCAGACTCAAAATGGTCGATTCAAGCCCAAGTTCACAGGTGTCAGCGTCGATGATGAGGGGAATTTTGCCCGCCAGATCATTGAGTACATGCTCCGCTCTTGTTGGACTTACATGCCCAAAGGTGTTTGCGCTTGGGGCAGCTAGATAGAGGCCGGATTCCTTAAGAATCCTTTGGAAAAAGGGATGCTTTGGGCAACGGATGGCAACGGTGCTTAAGCCATTGCATGCCAGGTCACAGATCGCGTTCCCTTTGGGCAAAACTAAGGTCATGGGGCCAGGCCAAAAGGCGGAAATAAGGGCCTGAAGCTGCTTTTGGGCTGCTAGCGTCAATAGATCTTTGTGAATGATATCGGCTGCATCTAGCTTGTCCAAGGAGGCCATTTCTTGCGAGATATGGACGATGAGCGGATCAAAAAAAGGTCGCTTTTTTGCAGAAAAAATACGGCTCACCGCCAGATCGGAGCTTGCATCTCCTGCTAAACCATAAACCGTCTCCGTTGGAGTTGCTACGACCTCACCTGCGCAAAGGAGGGATACCGCGCTTGCACAAGCTGTGGGGTCACTTGCGCTCAGGACTAGAGTCTCTTTTTTGGGGCTCGCTGGTGTCATGACTCGGGACTTCACTGGCAATCAAAAAAGGATAGGTTCGGTGTGTTAGCCTGACCCAAGTGATTTTGTCCCCAGCAATGAATGCTGGAATCAAGTATGCCGCAGGAGTGAAAATCGCCGAACGCCATTTTGCGAGCGGATTGCATCGCCGGCGGCACGAGACTCTGGCCAAAATCATTATCACCCCAGCAAAGAATGCCCCCGGCGTGTCTTGCGCAGCTGTATTTCCATCCGGCAAAAATATCAGTGGGCTGAGTCAAAGGCGGAACATCGATTTGCCCATAGTCGTTACGGCCCCAACACTTGACCCCATTCTTATCTAAAGCGCAGGTATGGAAGCCACCGGAGGCGACCTGACGGGGAGTGTTGAGCACCGGCACGGACACTTGCCCATATTCGTCCCACCCCCAGCAGCGGACGGTATTTGAGGCGATCGCACAGCTGTGGAAAGCACCCGAGGATAATTGCGTGATGGAATAGAGATAGGGCGGGGAGGTTTGACCCTCATCACTGCGCCCCCAACAGACTAAGGTAGATCCATCCAAGGCACAGGTATGATACCCGCCAGCTGTCAGAAACTTAGGCTTGGTGGTGGTGGGAGCCAGCAACTGAAAGTCTTGGTCATCACCCCAGCACACGATCTTGTTTTCATCAATGGCACAATTATGATAGGTTCCTGCAGAAACCGCCGTAGGCTTCAATAAAGGCGGAACGTTTGTTTGCCCATAATAATTCCATCCCCAACATTTCACCCCATCTTTATCCAGAGCACAAGTGTGATGACCACCAGGTGAAATTTGCATTTCCTTCGCAATGACCGGGATGGAACTTTCGCCGCTATAATCTGTACCCCAGCACTTCGGGCCATCTTTATCAATGAGGCAGCTATGTCCCCTACCTGAATGTATGGAGCGAATGCCTCGGGCTTGGGGACTTGCATTCGAAACCGCAAGGCTGGAGCCCCAGCAGGTAATCTGATCTTGATCGGTGGTCGCACAGGTGTGTTGGCCACCAGCCGCTAGTCGGATAATGTTCCCGCTGATGGGCGGGACGACGGTTTGTTTCCACACATTGTCACCCCAGCATTTCACGCCGGTGCTGTCTAAGGCGCAACTATGTTGGCGGCCTGCCGCAACGATTTTCGGTTCCAATAAGGGAGGTACCTTCGTTTGTCCGTAGTAATTGCCACCCCAACAGACGACGCCAACCACTTGATCCAAGACACAAGTGTGGTCACTTCCGGCGCTTAACTGTAACGGTTTTTGGATCTGGGCCGGTACCTTGGTCCTCCCATCGGTATTTTCTCCCCAACACACCACCCGGCCCTGATCTAAGACGCAAGCATGTCTGGCACCGACTTCCAGGGTGTGAGGCGCTACAAGGGGGGGAACCGTGGTGATGGGGACAGGGACGACGCCCCAACATTTGACGGTTCGATCCTCTAAGGCGCAGATCATGTCATCACAAGACGCAATTTCCCTTGGATTTCCGAGGGACGGGACATTCATTTTTCCTGCATAGCTGTCACCAAAGCAAGAGACGGCTCCCTTTTCAAGGATGCAAGTGTGATTATAGCCGACGGCCAGATCAAGGGGATCCAGAAACGCTTTGACCTGGGTGGTTTTGCAGGTGGCACCTTGGCGAATCTGCCCTTGAGCTTGCAGATCCTCCGCTTGAACACGGACATCAGGAACCATGAGAAAGGACAGGGTCAGAATGGTCAAGCCAAGGATAGATTGAGATTTTTTCATGTCACGATCCTCTTTCATTGCAGGACGCTCTTTCATTGTACGAAAATAATGCAGTTCCAAATATTTCTAAGCAGGCTATTTGAATTCTAGCGAAATGTGAGGCTTCCGCCTACGCTAATTAGTAAGACACGGTCATTATCAGGGGGCGGTTGAACCGATTTAGCCATAGGCTGTCAAAGGTCGATTCTTGGTTCAAAGAGCGTGACTCCAAGGGGCCAGAACTGCGCCGCTGCGAAAAAATCTTTGTATTTTCAGTGCGGTGTGAGGATCTTCCTCCAGCGTCGGCGCGTGATGTGGTTTGCTACGCCCGTCTAGCAGCAGGGCCCCATCGCAACCCCAGTGCTTGTGTCTGGAGAATGAAGCAACCCCTTCGATATCATGGGATGGATTCGCTCTCGTGAAACCTTGCCAAAGAAACTCTTTAAAATTTCCTTTGAGGGACGAGGCCTCGTCACAGAGAACGACTAAGGGGAATCCTTGGATTCTCTCGCGAATTCCTACCAGATAGTTAACCAGGGTCTGACGATCCTGATCATTCTGATCTTGGGATCCAAATTTTGGTCCTGAGAGGGCCAGAATTCCGGGGGCCACTACGGCGCTGTGCACCCAGGGCGATGGCAGTTCTAACGAATCTGTATGCGTCGCCAAGTCTCTTATTTTTGCGCCGGCTGCTGCAATGACCACTTTTGATCCAGTATTTAAAGCCGTTCCGGAATAGTCCAGGGTATCCATCGTTGTTTGTGTCTGAAAATGAAGATCACGCCGCCAATCCACTCGCTCCAAGAGGTGCTGAAAAAAGGCGAAGGTATCATGAGCTTTGAGCTTGGGATCATCTTCATGGGCCGTGATGAGCAAGAATTTCGCCAGAGAACATTGCCCGAAACCTAGAATGGCATTGGCCTGGGTGAGTATTTCTCTCGGCTGCCGATTATCATATGGGACATACCTTTCACTTCCAATGGCTAAGAGAAGAGGGTGAACCCCTGCTTCATCGACCGCGTGAAGATCTCGAAGCCCTGAGGTGATGTGGCGCACCATCGGCTCGGTTAGTTTATGAATCATGGATCCGAAGAAGCTGTCTTCTTGTGGGGGGCGCCCTACGACGGTAAAGGGCCAGATTGCACCGTTGCGATGGAAAACTTTATCAAGCTTTAGCACCGGAAAGTCGTGAGTCAGACTGTAGTACCCCAGGTGATCGCCAAACGGGCCTTCCGGTTTGAGCTGATGAACACTTACACTTCCGA
>JBIKVD010000342.1:0-4547 GCA_044357055.1 Oligoflexales bacterium
TGGCCAAATATTTGGCAAGAGACGCTATCAACCGAAACAATCTTTCTGAAGGGCTGCAACTATGTGCCGCGCTGGCCTTAGCGGGGCACAAGCGACCCGGCTCTTCTCCTGCTTACGAGTTTCCCTGGGATATGGAGAGGACGCTTGCAGAGCTTATTTCACTCTATCCTTACGACGTCTTCCCTGAATTATGGGATAAGCCGAGATTTCGCAATTTTCTGCAAATTCGCGAATGGAATCCTTCCGCAGGTTTTATGATTAAAGAATTACTGCGGGGATCACCTTGGGAGGAGCTTATTGCTCAATGCACCAATGAATATTTTGGCGAGGGAGACTTGCTCAATTTGACTCTGCGCGTCGCCACTTATCTCAGGTCTATCATGGCATGCAGCGATGAATCGCTGCGACAGGATGCCAGGTACCTGGAGGAGCTGTTTCTAACGGCACCGACCTTTGTCGGCTAGGTTTCCGGAATAACTAACTGAAACCATTGCGTTTGTAATTTTATCAACTTATCTTTGTGCTATTGACAAGCATCTGCCAAAACAGTACACTGCCAACAATACTGCGTCCCATTGACCAGAGAAGAGCTGAGAGTTCGCTCCCAGCGTAGGCGAAAGAGCAATTTTGCTATCTGGTTCGATTTTGAGTCGCTTAAATTTTTCTAACCCCAGCTCTCGTATCGTAGAGCTTAGTTAGATCGAGGGTTGGCTGTTGCATTTCGTTTCTTAGTCCGTTTTTGTTACTTTTTCTTCAATTTATCTCATCCTTTCATTATCCCTTCACAAAATCACTCACCTTAGACAGCTACCCTCGGCCCCCGTTTCTCTGCGCGATCCCGTACTCTCTCGCGTCCACAAATTCCACATAGACCTATGCCTCGCCTTTGGAAAAAGGAAAGACTCTGTTAAACCCTGTTCTAGAACATTAAGCGCCTCAAGCGCAGCCTCAATCAACCTCGAAAGGATACGACCATGAAATCAACCCTTCTTGCACTTCTTCTTGCTGCCACCCCCAGTTTATTCGCTGGCGAACCAATGATCACACCCGCGGGTGTCCCGGGATTTGGACCAGGCCTTCCCATCGGTGGGATCGATCCTATTTCTGATAGGCTTGTATACCTTACTAAATTACAAACAGCTGCTTACTCATCCCTCAATTTGCTCGTCGAATCCGACCTCTCTTGTCTCACCAGCGCGGATTGTGACAGCGTGGCGCTTGGATCCAGAGCCTGCGGTGGACCAGAGGCTTTTGCCGTTGTTTCCAAACTGAATCCGTTTCACGCTGACGGTGTGATCGCGAGTTTAGCTGCAAAAACAGAAGAGTTTGGTGGAGAGATCAATGACCTTGCTGGCGCGATTTCTATTTGCTCCATCGAAATGCCTCCAGCGGTTCGGTGTGTACAGAATCGCTGCTCAAATTGATGAAAAACCCTTTGTGCCTTGCGGCAAGCTTATAAAATAGCCCAAAAGCCCTCCGCTTACCCCAAGATCCACAACTGGGTGTTGAGAGGTGCCGCTGACATCCTTCAGGCCAGGTCTTGTTCCTCTGGACAAGACCTGGCGCAGTCGATTCCTCACCACCTATCTAATATCATTGATTTTTATAGATAATTTCATAAATCCCTCAACTTATGTTCTCTCGCTCCGATCTTATCCCTGTATCCCGAGCTAAAAGGGCAGCGGATGAGTGCAATGAATCTCTACCAAGGGCTAATCTTGAGCCTACTGGCTTTCTCCGGCGAGGCACTCTCGCAAGAGATCGATCGGATCTATCGTAGCGCCTATTTCTTAGGTCGCGGCGATACGGGCATTGCTACCGCTGATGGCGAAGACGCTATCTTCTACAATCCTGCGGGCATTGCCTATGGTAAAGGCATTTACAAGAAGACGGTCTTGGCCTCACCCATGATTCAAATTTCCAACTCGACAAAAGACCTGGCACGAGAAATAGCGGTCGAGGAAGACAATTCCACACAAACGATTCGCAAGTATATCGGATCCCCACAATCGCTCGGAATCTACAATTTTACCGGCATTATTCTCCGCAGAGCTGCATTAGGACTGGTCGCCTCAGGTAACAATTCCGTCTTAGTCTACAAAAGCCCTGAAGCCGGAGCACTCGAGTCCTTTCGCCTTTCCTCCCGCGCTTACGGCGGGGGAGTTTTTACCCTTGCCGACTCATTCTTCGACAGTCGCGTTAATATGGGTGTAACAGGCAAATACCTGCAGAAATACCAAGCGGACCTTGATATTGATCTTAGTCAATACGAACAGGCGCGTGATCAAGATCCTAGCGGCATTGTCAAACAAGGTGCCGGGGGCGGTCTTGACTTCGGATTGATGGTCCGTGGAGGCAGTAGGCTTAATCCATCCTTCGGTCTGACGATTCAGGACATAGGGGATACAGTTTATGCCTCCGATGTACCAGAGACCACTCCGGATCCCAATTATCAAACAGTCAATATCGGCTTTGCTGTTGCACCGGGGACAAAGGTTTCCACGATGAGGATGTTGATCGACTATCGGGATATTTTGAATCGTCAACAGTCCAATCCCTTTAAAAAACTACACATTGGAGGAGAATTTTCCATTCGGGATACCATCGGCCTCACCACGGGGCTAAATCAAGGATATGCCACAGCGGGCATGTATCTTGATACCTACTTACTTCGATTCGATCTGGGTTTTTATACGGAAGAGACAGGGGAATACTCCGGACACCGAGGCGATTCCCGCTTGTATTTTCGCTTAAGTGCGGGGTTTTGATATGCAAGCGCCCACGAAAAGATTTCTTACTCAACTCCTCATTTCCTGCACCATGGTCGGTTGCGGAAATAATATGTTTCACCCCCTCGATAGCCAAAAGGATCCACTTGCTGAAGCAAGTCGAGCTTTAGAAAAACAAAAACCAGCTCTGGCAAAAGAAATCCTTCTCGCAGAATTAGGATCTGAAGTGGAAGACGCTCTCGCCGCAGAACCAGAATCCAGCCTAAGTTCCACCGTCTATGAGCTCGTCGCTGGAAAAGACCGCTATGCAGACTACTTATCCGTCCTGTCCGCCGCCTACGCTCAAGGAGCGGGAGTGGATCCTATTGATATCGTTTTGAATATGGCGAAAGCCCCTGACTCCGAGAGTGAGGGGGACGCGAATTCCTCACCAGGAGGAAATGGAATTACCGAACTTTTCCCAATCTTGCCGGATGCCACCCTAGCCGTCATTGCGGACACCGACCGAGCCCTGTACCTAATCCAGGCCATCCCGCAAGAGGAAAGAGATGCCTCTGATCTTTTTAAACTTAGCCTGTTGCTGACATCAAGCTTTACCTTGAAACTCAAGATCCTCGATCTCGATGGGGATGGAGTCATCTCTTTGGAAGAGAGTCTTGCCATTTCACCTGAATCTGCCGCGCTGGTGCTTGGAGCTTTGACCAATGCGATTACCACCATGTCTGGCTATACAGCTGCCAATGGCGAAAACGCCTCCGCAACAAAGACCTTAGAAAAACTTCAGGGTATCAATGGTGACATTTCTGAACAAGGCGGGGAAGATGATGCGCAAAACTTGGCAGATTACCTGACAACCCAATGATGAATTGCTATCGCTAAATTGCTCATCCCGCACTAGCCAGGTTCAATTCTTTTGCAACTGCTCCGTTAGAACAAGGGCATCCCTTTGCACCAGCATAAGGTAATCCACGGTCGTGCGTAGCATAGCGGGGGCGCGGTCACTAAGGTCATAGTCATTGGCGTCTTTTGTAATAAAATCTGCCACGCTTCGGATCGGATTGATACTCGAGGTTGCGAATGCCTTCTTAAAAGCGACAAGCTCAGGGCTCTGCTGGTGGAACTTAGCAATGGCACTCGTCAACCTTTCCCAGTCGTCTCGTGTTTTATTGACCCCACTTCGCTTGCATTCCGTATTCGCCTGCGTGTAATCGCGCAGGCGCATGCCACGGGCAGACTTGCCGTTCCTGTCACTATTTTTGTAAACACAATCCCAGGTGTCATACGTTTGATTCGTAAATTCGCCCTCAAAAAACATGCCTCTGACCTGGGCGGTCTGGCCTGAATGAAAACTGGCCAAAAGCGTGGTTTGCAGATGGGCGTTATCCCAATCGTTTGAGCGCAGTTTCTTCCCGCGAGTTTCGACCAGGTTTCGGTATTGTTCGGCTATATAGACCGCAATGAAATCAACGGCCACTCGTTTGTAATCCTCATCGAGGCGATCAAATCCGCTCGCATCACATCGCAGTAGCACACCGAGAATCGTCTCAAAGAAGGTTCTAAGCTGTTCCTTGTCGCGTAAAAAAGCCTTTTCGAGGGAATCGAAATAGAAGGAATAGGATGCGTCTGCAACATAGCGCATACTGCGAGGATCGGCACCGACAGCCCCAAAACTCCGCCCACCTTGGCGATCTTCTGGGAAGGCGACGTGATAGGTGGTCACATCATCGGTCAGGCGCATTTCCACACCGTTGTTACCTCGCAATATATCCTAACCATCTAGCCTAGCTATTTTGCACGATAATCTGGACACCCCTCTAG
>JBIKVD010000343.1:0-4546 GCA_044357055.1 Oligoflexales bacterium
AGTCGCAGAATTTATCGATTGGTCTCCCTTCTTCTGGACCTGGGGAATGAGTGGGGCCTACCCTAAGATCTTTCAGCATCCTCGCTTCGGAACTGAGGCCAAAAAGCTTTTTGATGACGCCCAGCGCCTGCTCGCTGAAGTTGAGTCTGTGGCGGTGCTCCGAGGTCTCTATGGTCTCTGGCCTGCCCAAGCACGAGAAGACGATGTGTTGCTCTATGACAGCCCCAGGGCCGTGAAATCCGGTGAGGTCTTGGAGACTTTGCCCTTCTTGCGGCAACAACGGATAAAGACAGGGGAAGAGGCCCAAGAGCCTTATCTATGTCTCTCGGATTTTGTGGCACCAAAAGATTCGGGTGTGATGGACTTCTGCGGCAGTTTTGTGGTGACCGCCGGACCAGAATTGCAGGAGTTAGCTGATAGCTGCGCTCATGAAGATGAGTACCGCTCCATTATGCTAAAAGCCTTGGGAGATAGGTTGGCCGAGGCGACGGCCGAATGGCTGCACTGGCGGGTGAGAAAGTCATGGGGGATAGAAGCGCGGCTCTTGCCCGATGTGACAGCTTTGATTGCCGATCAGTATCAGGGGATTCGCCCCGCCCCTGGATATCCTGCCTGCCCTGACCACACCTTGAAAGCCAGAATTTGGCGGTTATTGGATGCGGAACGAGAGATTGGTGTAAAACTAACGGAGAGTTTTGCGATGACACCGCCCAGCAGCGTCTCCGGATTTTATTTTTCTCACCCGAAAGCTCAGTATTTTCGTCTGGGGAAAATTGGGCGCGATCAATTGGAGGATTACGCCAAGCGTGCCGGTCTGACTTATGATCAGGCCGAGATGTGGTTGGCGCAGAATCTGCAGGATGCTACTTAAAGGCCCTTTTTTACTCGGAGAGTATTTGCGATGATGTCTTCCTTTTCTTCGTTTCGGAATGCCTTGGTCGTTGTTTGCCTCTTCCTCTGCTCCCAGCGGGTCGATGCAGGCTTGGAATTTCGCTTTGTTCCAAAGGAAGGTGATCCTATTGTGGTTTTGGACAAGGGCGAGAAAACCAGTTTGGAACAGGATCTTGACTTGGGCCAAAACTGGCAAGGGGAGCTACAAATCAAGGGCCAATTGTCATCCAAAAACCTATCCGCCGAAATGCGCTACGAGACCAGTCTTGCTATTTCGGACGAGGGAGCCCATTTCGATTTGGTGGACTGGCAACATTTCCAGTCGGATTGGTTGCCGCTGAAACGGCTGAATGAGACAAATTTCTCTATGCCAGAAGTCTCCTTGGTTGAGCGCAGTCAATTCCCCTTTGTTGCTAAGACGGAACTTCTGGAATACATCAAAGCCTCGGGTAGGGATCGCGGCGAAAGGTGGTCCCGTCTAGCTGCCCTGTGTCAAACACCGACCTCCTCTCCCTGCTATGTGGGGATCAGTAAGATTATGATTAAGATCTATGATGGAGAAGGGCCGCAGCGGAAGCTGCTGAAGGAGATTCTTTTGAGGCCGGCCATGGGCTGTTAAATATTTTGGCTGTCTTCTTATTGCGGACAGGTCCCACCTGGTTTCAAGATGCAGAGAAAATTATTGTCCCATCCGTGGCCTACTGCTTCCGCTGTTTCCGTTATTTGCAGACAATCCATGCCCGGGATAGCCCCGGCGTGTGACCACCTTAAGCAGAGGCGATCATCAGCTGCGCATAGGTAGTTATCTTGCCATTGGGCAACGTGGGTGTCTTGGGGTTCCCAGATTTTGGTGCAAACGCGCCCTGACTTAGCTCCCGTAAAGGACCACTCCAGAGCGATGGGAGGCGGCGATTGCATGCACAAGTAATTGTCGTGCCATGCATCGGGATCACCAGGCTCCGTTACCTGGAGGCAGTGTTTGTCTGCCAGGGGCCAATAGCCTGACCAGGCGAAGCCGGGTAGGGTGGCAAACGTTGGAACCTCCGGTTGTTTGGGGCAGCCGTTTTCCTTCGTGGGCTTACACAGATAGTTATCGCTCCAATGGAGTGCATCACCGTCTTCTTTCAACAAGGTGCATTCCATGCCGCTGATTGGTCCGCTATCAGAATAGCGAAGGCAATAGTCAGGTGAATCAGAACATAGGAAATTATCCTGCCATTGAGCTATTTCATTCGCGTCTCCCACGGCGAGGCATTGCTTGCCAGCTACTTTTCCGGCTTTGGACCATACGAGGTCATTGGCTTCTGCAAAACAAAGAAAGTTATCCTGCCATCCACCATGGGTATCGCTGCCCTCTTCCACTTGAATACAAAATTTCCCTGTGGGTACCTGTCCGTCTTGCACCCAGGTCAAGGGTCCGATTTCTTTGTAAGGATCACCCATCGGTGGGGTTGGCAGTGCTGGGCATGCCCCATCCGCCGTCTTGGTGGTGCATAATGCCATCCCTTGCCAAGCGGGTGCCTGATCCAAGGCTGGTAGGGGTAAGCATTGCAAATCAGCGGGGTAACTTTGAGTTCCTTCTGCTTTGACAAACCGGAGACAGATGTTTTGCGTTTTTGGCTGACAAAGAAAGGACTTTTGCCATTTAGGTTCCATCCCTGGGTCTGGAAGCGCCAAACAAGCAAGGTCGACCGGGGCTTCCTCGTGATTGACGGTTAAGGAGAGTTCGCCCACCCAGCAAAGTTGCACCTCTTCCCATTCTGGAACTTTGTTGGGCGATGAAATGGCTGCACAAGTTTTGCCCTCGATAGCGCCATTGGTTGCCCACGTTGATTGGCTCAAAGCTCCCCATGCTTTGACCTGCGCGCTTTCGGTGGCAACAACGGGTGCAGCATCCTCTTCTTCCTCCTCAGGGGGAGGAGTCGTGCTGACGGGAGACGCGTTTTGCGTTCGGTCCCCCTTTCTTTGGTCCGCTGGCTTGCACCAAAGGAACATAAAAGGCAGCAGGGCTAGAGCCATCTTCTTAAGCGCGGTGTTCGTTCTTGTTGCCACAAGGGAACCCTTTCTTGAATGAGGTTAGACGGACCTAGCCTCAGCCAGGAGTCACTCTTCCTTTGGCCCATCTTAGATTTTGAAGGGTTTAGACGGATTGTTGATTCTTCTGGCAATTATGAGGGATCTTGGCTTATTGGGCAAGTTTCTTCATCAGTTTGCAAGTTCGACTGCATAAGCTAAAGCGATTTTCGCGAAATGAACAGCATGTCGGGCCTCTCCCTTGCTATGGGCCAGGGTATCCTTCTTTGAATGAATTTGGCGATTGCGATCCTTATTCTTTGCTTCAAAAGGAAGCACCGCCGGGTAACCTGCTTTACTCCAGGAGGCATGATCTGAACAGGCGTAACCGCAGCGATCTCTTTGGTGCTTTATCTTTACATATTGATCAATGAGATCTTCCAGAAATTGTGTTTGTGCCTTGTCGGTGTAATCATCGATCAAACTGATCGTTGGATCGAGCACATTGGGGTTGAAATTAACCATATCAAGCTGCATCACTCCCACGACCTGTATGCGCTCTTGCGCATACTGCTTGGCGATGGCCCCAGAGCCCCGGAGACCTACCTCTTCAGCAGCGTAGGATAGAAAAGTGATGCTTCTCTTTGGTTTGTGATCCTGGCTGGCCAGGATGCGGATCACCTCTGTCATCACGGCGATGCCAGAAGCGTTGTCATCAGCACCCGGAGCTTCTACTTTTGCAGTGCCAAATAAGCTACTAACGATCGAGTCGCCATGTCCACCAATGACGACTTCTTCCTCTGGCAAGCTGGAACCGACAAAGGTGAGTTTTACTGACGGTTGTGGCCAGCCCGGGTGTTGCACGATACTAAGCTGGACGTCGTTGCGGCTTTGGGTCAGCAATTCCCACTGGGCATACAAATATTCCTGTGATTGAGTGCCACTGGGAGCGGTGTAGTACCGATTGTGAAAAGCGCTGAGATCGGTAATGGTCTTCCGAATTTTTGTCTCTTCAACCAATGGTAATAGCGCGCTTAAGGTCACAAACTCGCTAATCATAAGAAGATTGGGGTCTTGTCGCCAGGTTGAAGGCAGCAACGCCGCCTCGGGGCTGCCATCTTCCCAAAAAAAGCCACCGCAGCGTCCCAGTTGATCGTGACTCACGTCTGAAAGCAGAGGCAGAATTGCAGGACTCGCAGTGATTTGCTGCGTTTCGCCTTCCGGCTCACCAAACGATTGAATGGGTATTTCCGCTTTTTCGATTTCTTGAAGCATCTCTCGATCGACGCGCAGCGTGACGCTGTCCGGGTCCTGGGTTCCGCAAGCAAAGCCGGGCAACAAAGCTATGAGCAACAGCATGGGACGCACGTTGGCGCATGGAGACATAGGCTATGTCCTTTCGCATTTTCGTTCTGTTTTGGATTCTCTAAGGATCATTATGCCCTGATGCTTGGCTCGCTGGCCAATTTCAGGGTCCCAATAGACACAGTTTGATGCTGGTCCCGGAAATGGATACAATATTTTTGAGAGCTTAAAGGACTTTGTCAGGGTGAAACCACCCTAGGCTTTCTGTTGGTCGTTCTTTACCTTGGGTGATCGTGGGTTGCTTATCCCATTATAATGACGCGAAGATCAGGCTGCG
>JBIKVD010000069.1:0-14709 GCA_044357055.1 Oligoflexales bacterium
TTTATCTTGGCGCAAAGGAAAAGGCTCTTTCGCGGTCGCTAATTCAGCGGATAGGACCAAACATATTCCTAAAATTTGAGAAATTGTCAGTATCCGACCCATTTTCCTCATTCTCCCTTAGCGAATTGCTACGATCTTAACTTCTTTTAGAAAAAACGACGTAGCATTCTGATCCAAAAACTTTCGAGCCTCGCTACTATTCACTAAAAAGTCGATGCTTACAGGCACGACCTGCTTCCCTTTTGCAATATAGATTTTCTCTATTTCTCCAGCGCGGCTCTTGATTAAGGCACGTATACCGTCGCGCGTCAAATTGCCGAGGCCAATCATGTCCTCTGCCCGACCAATGAAAGCTGTGTCTGTTTTCAACTGCGAATGAAGGATTTCGATCTGCGGCTGACCTAAGCGGGCAGCGGCGGCCACAAACTGATTGCTACGGCCAAAGATGATCATTTTGTCTTCTGGCACTTTACTGACACGCTTTACCTTCAAACTCTGAGAACCACGTAGGAGCGGCAACACTCTGCTGAGTGTGTCGGCATCACCTAAATACAACTTCACGGGCATAGGCTTGTTGCCACCATCACCAAATATAGTCTGCCGTGAAGCTGACATTTCATCAGCGTTACCCGCAAAACGTTCTGCCTCCAATAACACGAGCCCAGATTTTGCAAAAACGCGCAGATCTCCCAGTTCCAGGGCAAAGGATTTTGGGATCAATTCCGCCTGCAGTCCTTCGATCTGCGGCGCAAAGCCAATAACTTTTGCGTAATCGTCGACTACCCCATGCCTAACGATGTGAGCTAAGGGAACTTCAAACTCTACCAGGTTGCTATTGGCAAGCCGCCTGCCACGGATGTTGGCGATTTTCCCTGGGCCTTCCGTCTTAAGCGAAATAGCCCACTGGGGCTTGACCTCCTGAAACTTCAGGAGGATCTTCATGGAATCCGCGGCAGCAACCTTTGCCGTATCCGCGATCCAGAAGCGGTTCGGGGTCACGACTTCATAACCATAAGCATTGACTTTTTTCGGCTTAACGACCGGCTTCTCTGGTAGCACCGCGGGCGCCTTTACTTCTGGCGGCGGAGGGGGGGGAGGCAGAACACTTTCCGCAGCTGGCACCAGTGTCCTCGCCGCTAGCCTCATCACTAACGGCTCTGCTCGGCGTTCCACGAAAACTTCTTCACCCTGCATTTTACGCACCGACAAGGCCCGGTTGTTGCGATCCAAATTGACTTCTTCCTTACCCGCTTTGATCAGGAACGAATTCGAGTTGTTACCTTCTTGATTGACATCCAAAGTACCTTGTAAGAGATCGACGTGAAGCCCGAGCCCATTCGCGCTTTTGATGGCGGCCAGTTTAATTTGCGAATTTTGGCCCAGCTTAACCTCTCCGCCACCGTTAAATTTTAGAATGATCTGGCCACTGGCAGAGGTGGTAATTCGATCGCCGCTCTGAAAGGTCTGTCTTTTTTGCACGTCATACCAAGCCAAGCGGCCATCTTGCTTGAACTGAACATCACCGCTAAGACTATTGGCCACTGCGATAGCCATCCCCTCCCGTTCTGCGGGTTGTTCTAGCTTATAGATTTCCACTCCTACAGCTGCAAGCGCAGCGCACCACAAAAGTAGAAAAAATAATTTATGCACCGAGATCTTCGTCACAAACACAATCCTTAAGACTGGTTAAGCAGAGTTGCTATCGGAGAATATACAGATAAATTGAGCAGGCCCGCACGTCTAAAACACCCTTATTCGCTATTTAGCGCCAAGCCCCGTCGCCAGAGGTTTTTTTGGCAAAGCAAGTTCTCTATTCCACTGTCTTAGATACCGTTTCTTATTAATTGTCTAAGTCACGGGGAGTTCAAGATCCTTATGAATGATGCAAAATTTCCGATTTGGGACCTGCATGGATTTGAAGAGGGGCGTCTTTGCAAGTTAAGTTTGTCAATTCATTAAGCACGCGAATTTTTGCTTTGGTGGCATTCCTAGTTATCGCTACGGTGTCAGGAGTGAGCATTCAAAATAGCTCTCAACTGAAGAGGGTTATGTTGGATATGACTCAAGATAGTTTGAGTTCAAATTCAATGACGGCAGCTCAACAAATTCGCTCCATTCTCTCTACCTGGGTTACCACCTTGACAGCGATAGTACCCATCTCGCAGAAAGCTGATCTATCACTACAAGAGAGAGGCACCTTCATTCGCAATACGTTGGGGGCTAATAAGGAGTTTATCACTCTTAATATTGATCAAATCGACAACCAATCCGGTGCGACCACGACAATATTCAGTGAATTTTCTGGGCGGAGCGGGGATCCAAGATTCGAAGGGCAAAGCCCTGAGGATCTCGCAAATAAAGTTAAAATTGGAGCCGCTCGCTCGGTTCAAATGCACAAGGGTGGTTTAAAAGAGGTCCTTGTCGCTCCACTGATGCCATCCTCGCTTGATATCGTCCTGCTGCATCTTCGCTTCAAAACCGACAATCCCGGCATTGATCTTCTCGTCACCCTTAGCGCCTGGAATACCTCGCTTGCTAGTGCCTTTCCTGCTAGAGAGGGAATTCACTCCTATCTTGTGAATGGTCTTGGAGACGTGATCATCTCAACGGAGGCAAATAGAAAGAATGAAGTTGGTAGCCAACACCCCGTCTTTTCCTTAGCGACAACTAAGGGCGCGCCAGGCGCGGGAATTCTTAAGCAATACCAGAATACGAATCAGGAACTCATGATGGGATCCTACGCCTCCATTGAGGATTTCCGTATCCTTATCATTGATGAAACCATGCAAGCTAAGGCGATGTTGATTGTTGACCAATTTACCCGTCGAGCCATCCTCTACGGAGTCTTCTTCTTACTCATTGGGCTGATGCTGACCTTCTTAGCGATTTCCTCGACGACAAAGCAATTGGTGGCGGTGACTCAAGCTACGCAGTTGATTGCTCAGGGCGATTTTTCCGTGCGGATTCCGATCAGGAGCCAAGATGAGGTGGGTCTATTGAGCGCGTCGGTCCAGTTTATGTCAAGGCGAATCCTCAACCTTATGGATAAGCAAGTACAGGCGGCGCAGACGCAGAAAGAGCTCGAGACAGCTAAGATGGTCCAAGGGACATTTTTTCCAAAATCGGATGTGAGTAATGAGTACCTTAGCGTCTCGGGTTTCTATCAGCCTGCGACGGAGTGTGGCGGTGATTTATGGGGCACCTTTAAAATCGATGACCATCGTTACGCCATCTTTATTGCTGATGCTATGGGGCACGGCGTCCCAGCAGCCTTGCTCACGGCTATGGCCTATTCCGCCTATAAAACTGTCGAATCGGTTTTAGAAGAAGCAGATGTTTTCCAAGGTAGTCCAGGAAGGATCTTAGAGAAAATCAACCGCCTCATCTATGAAGCCTTAGGCGGTAAAATTCATATGACTTTCTACCTGGGAATCGTCAACCTCGAAAAACAGGAATTTCTTGCAGCAAATGCTGGTCATAATTTTCCAGTACTCGTGCCCTTAGCAAAGGACGACCCTCGTCTGCCTAAGCGGGGTGGGCAAGATCCAGGGAAGAACGAAACCATCACCTTAAAGGCGAATGGCTCACCACTTGGCATAGAACAAGCTGCTACCTATCAAGACAAAGCCTTCTCACTGAGAGAGGGCGACAAGATTTTGCTTTTTACAGATGGTCTGATTGAATGTGAAAATAAGAGCAAGGAAGCGATGGGGCGGAAGATTCTCCTGAACAAGATTGCCACCTTTAGTGCCCAAAGCGCCAAGGAATTGACCCAGTCAGTCATTTCGGATGCCTTCACTTTCTTTGCTGGGAATCCGTTAAAGGACGACGTAACCGTTGTGACTCTTGCCTTACATAGCTTTTTGCAGTTTCAACAGCGCACTCCTCCCCCTCCTGTCCCTGCGGCGCGGCTTGCCAGTCTTAGCCAAGCACCGAAGTTGCCAAACGTTATGGCAAAAGACGCAAGCGCAGGAGCTACCAGCTGGACACATCTGCCACCTCCGCCTAAACCCGATGAACATTTAGGGCCCGTCGATACCTTGGATGGTTCTGAGTCCACAATTAACTTTCATGTGACGCTGGATGAGGGCTTTTCTGATCTGAAGGGCAGGCTGATCCCAGATGCTTCCAAGACTGACATCAACAATGGAGTTGAAGGGCCAATCGAGGGAAATATTGAAGAACTTAGCGAAGAGGATGCTCCAGGGGCTATTATCCCGGAGTTCAAAATAGGGCGCTCATCCTAAAACTTTCCCACGACCTAACCAGCCTATTATTCCAGGGTATATCCGCCGCCGTAAACACTTTTGAGTTCCACCGTGCTTGCAGATAGTTTCTTTCGCAGCCGTGAGATATGGGTATCAATCGTGCGAGGAGACAAAGCAAGGCCATCCCAGACCCCTGAGCGAATTTTCTCACGATCGATGCAACGCCGCGGTTGATCTACGAAAAAGAGAAGTATTCGCAACTCTTTTGCTGAGAGCTGCTGCAACTCCGACGCACCTGCGATCGATACTTGCATCCGCTTAGCATCAATGACGATATCTTTAAACACCCTCTGCGAGGAATGAACGATTTGATCTTGTAGGATCCAGCGAATTTTTCTCACAAGGTTAAAGGCCTCTTTGGAAGATTGCTGCAGCAAGCAGCTTCGTTCAAACTGAGAGACGAGTGAGATCACTCTTGGGTCCAATTCACCGCGACAACATACAATGAGATGGGTCTCTGGTAGCGAACTCGCACAAGCGGCGAAAATTCGCAGGAGATCAGATTGAAGCTCTTCTCCATCTATGACGAGGGCATCGGGCCTACCATCTTGACCTAAGCAGGCGATCATGCGTAAAAAGGATTCGGGCGACGCTATGGCTCGGACAGCGAAGTCTCCAATCAGCTCTTCAAAAAGCTGGCCATTTTTTTTGCATTTTTCCAGAACCCAGATGACAGTCATGCTGTTCCCCGATAGACGGATGACATCCTATACTCGTAATGCTACCGAGCATTTTCATGCCACGCCATGGCTCGCTGTAGCGCAATAGTGCCTAGTTTCGGGACCTTAGCGATTCTAATCCTAAACCCCACATGGCAGGCCACTCCTAAGGAGCTGATATCGAGCCGTTTCAGCAAATACTTGCACTCGTGTCAAATACTCATCACAATGCAGATAGGCAAAACCTGAATGAGGACTTTATGCCCAGTTTACCCGATGCTTTGCTAGCGGCACGAAGCCGGATTCGAGATATTGTGCGTCCATCGCCCCTGATACAGGCCGGATTCTGGCAGGGTCCGGGAGAAGTCTTTCTTAAGCTGGAAAGCCTCAATATTGGGGGATCGTTCAAAATCCGTGGAGCCACCAATACCATAAAACAGCTGAAGGCCGAGGAAACGATTCATGGCATCGTCGCTTCGAGCGCGGGAAACCATGCTCAGGCTGTAGCGTACGTCGCTCATTCTTTGGGCATTCCAGCAACGATCTTTATGCCAGAGCGAACACCCTTGATTAAGGTGGATAACACGAGAAAATTCGGCGCCCGGGTTGAGCTGAAGGGTGCCACCTTTGATGATGCTTACCAAGCAGCAGCCCAGTTTCAAAAGGACAATGGCGGCGCTTTTGTTCATGCTTTTGCTAACGAGAATGTCATTTTTGGGCAATCCACCGTAGGGGCGGAAATTCTAGAACAGTTGCCAAATGTGGACGTTATCATCTGCCCTATTGGTGGTGGAGGTTTGATTAGCGGCTTGAGTTATGCTGTGAAATCCCTACGCCCAGAAGTCAAGGTCATAGGCGTGCAAACATCTGCGTTTCCAGCCTTAGCGCAGTCCTTCCATAGCACCGTATTAACGCCGGCGAAAGTGGGTGAAACCATCGCCGACGGTATCGCGGTGAAATCCCCATCAGAAATCACCTTTAAATACATCCAAAAATATGTCGACGATATTATCACCGTGGATGAAGATGAAATCGTCGGAGCTATCATGGTCCTGATGGAGAGGGGCCATGTCATTGCTGAGGGCGCGGGGGCAGCGGCTTACGCCGGGATGTTAAAGTTGTTACAATTGGGTACCATTCAAGGTGGCCAACGCATGTGTTGCGTGATTTCCGGAGGAAATCTGGACGTCAATATTCTCAAGAGAGTGATAACCTACGGGCAAATCTTTTCTCATCGCATGATGCGTTTAAGGGTCTTCGTCAATGATCGCCCGGGGGAACTTGCAGATATTCTAAAGCTTCTTGGGCAAGCAAAGGCAAATGTTATTGAGGTACAGCACAATCGCCTGCTCACTGCAACTCAGTTTCAAAACGTGCAGATAGACCTTGATTTAGAAACGACCGGTGAAAGGCACCAAGAGAGGATAAAAGCTGCCCTGTTAGAAAACCACATCAATTTTGAAGTCAGCAGCAACGTCGGGAACTTGATCTAATCGTAGTCCATAACTCACTATCAGGTTCTTCGTTAGCAAAAGGTTTACCTTCTCGTTTCAGCCCAGGGTGTATATAGCCCGTGATCGAGGTAACCCAGGGCTTCGCAAATTTTGCCCACGATAAATCGATTCATGTCAGCTAGATTGTCAGGTTTTTGATAGTAGGCTGGCATTGGCGGCACGACGACAGCTCCCATTTGACTGAGCTTAAGCAAATTCTCCAGATGCAACGTACTGAATGGGGTTTCCCTTGGAACCAGAATGAGTGGGCGCCGTTCTTTTAGCATAACATCTGCTGTTCTCTCCAGGAGATTGCTGGAAATGCCCCCCGCGATTCGCGCGATGGTCCCCATAGAACCCGGCACTACCACCATGCGACGTGGAGCAGAAGATCCACTGGCTATAGGTGCGAAGAAATCTTTATTATGAAAGACAACGATTTTCCCTTCCGGATCCATAGCACTGGACTTAAGATAATGCCGCAAATTCAAACCGTCCGCGACTTCAGGCAACTCGTGCAAGGCCACTTGCCGTGCCGTATCTGTAAAAACGAGATAGACTCGCGAAACCCTAGAACGCAGAAAATCAGCCAATATCTGCGCCCAAATCGTTCCAGATGCTCCTGTTACGCCAATTAAGATGCTATCGTTCATGAAGCTGCTGACCTTTTTATAATAGACTCATGTGGTGTATCCGTTGCCTACCGACCAACCAGGTACGATACGAGTGTGGCCAGAAAAAAACACACGCTAATACTGGCATTCACGTTCAAAAAGGTCCCACTAAGACGCTTGGACGCGCTATTCTCTGTCGCATCTGAAACCAGCCAAAGTTGGAGAATGAGCAAGCCCGCAATCATCGCCATACCTATTTGATATATGGAATTTTGATGAGTTAGCACACCAAGTCCTATTAAGAGAAACATCATAAGCGAGAAAAGAGTCGCTGCAATGCGCCAGGATCCGCGCATGCCCCAACGGGCCGGGATGCTATGCAGCGACATTTTTCGATCAAAATCTCTGTCCTGAGTTGCATAGAGAATATCAAAGCCCGCGGTCCAAAAACTCACCGCCAAGCCCAAAATCAAGGCTTGGCTTGGGATGGTACCTAGCACGGCGACGCAAACGGCAATTGGAGCTAAGCCAAGGCACACTCCCAAATACCAATGTGCGAAATAGCTCCAGTGTTTCATTTTCGAATAGAGCGCCAAGATGATCAAAAGAGGAAGGCTCAGGACTCCTGCCAAGGGACTGAGGGCAAAACTCGCCATGATAAAAAGGGCGCCAGCAAGGAGCGACCAAACAAGCGTCTCGTTTGCAGTGATATGCCCAGCGGGAATCATCCGACCCGCAGTGCGGGCATTCAGACTGTCGATATCGCGATCAAAGTAGCGATTGAACCCCATCGCCCAAGATCGGGCGGCAACCATAGCTAACAACAACCATAGGACTTGCAAAGCACTAGGCAGAGGACAGAGGCCCAGAGTAAAGACGCTTGCCGCAAAGGGAAGGGCAAAGACACTGTGAACGATTTTAATATCCCGCAAAAACCAATGCAGCGACAAGGCCCGCGCAGTCATCACTCTCTTTACCCCATTGTCCTAATGATTCTAGCCATGACGAGGTGCATCATAACCATCCTGCGGGCCAATGCAATGCTAAGGCTCTGGACATCCCTCTGCCCATCCTGTTCGCGAATTTATACCAATATTTTTGGAGTGATACCCCTAGCTCGCGCATTGAGCCTAGATCAAATCGGGGTCAGGTATGGACGGTTACAACTCGCAAAACTCAAACCGCACTTCGCCAAACTCACTCTGTTTATGCCGTAAAAGGACGAACGTGTCTTTTTCATGTTCCATAACCTCCACCAAGCTTGCCGCCTCCGGAAGGGGTCCGAAGCGCTCTTCTAACAATGCTCCTTCGTCGTTCCGATAGATACTGAGTAGGCTCTCGCCGTCCAACCATCTCGTCGCAAAAACCCGAAACTCTCCGTCCGCAAATTTCAATACTGGATTGGCAATGTGAGATCCATCCAGATCACTCCGCCACTGCTTGCTAGAAGTCCAAGCGCCTTCGGCAGAGAGTTCGAGGGTATCAACCACCAACTCTGCCCTACCAACCATGGAATCGCCTGCGACGTAAACGATATACAGTTTGCCATCTGGTGACAACAGGGCATCCCAACCTTCTACGTCTCCGCTAATTTTTAGCGGGAGAACGTGTTCTGTGGCGCGCTTGACCGTGACGTCAATCAAACCAAAGGAAGCTAAATCATCGGTGGTGTGACGTTTTACCATTCCGTAATAGTGTTCACTCGTAGGCTTAAGCAACTTCGGCTCAGAAATAGTGGAATCTTTCAAAGCGAGTTGTTGCAAAACATTTCCTTGATGGTCCATCAAAGCAAAGCGATATTGACCGTCATAAAAGCTGCCCCAAACATGACTATCCTGCCATGTGACGACCCCGGAGTTTGCTTCTTTCGGTTGGATCGTGAAAGCGTCAATCACGGTATTTTTCAAGACATTGCGCCACTCAATCATGGCATGTCCGTTTTGATCTTGAGTTAGGAGCGCAGCGCTCGCTTGCCCCTTGTACGACCCTGCCCCCAGGACTTGAATATTTTTGTTGAAGATAAGCGATTGGCGTTCGCTCAGATCTAAGGCCAAATCCCCTTTGAAAGGCAGGTAATAGTATTGATCGCGAGAATTATTTAGCAGCGAGGCCACAAGAAAACCACTGTGCCCGCCAGAAAAAGGTGTAATCTCCGATATCAAAACTTCGTTGGGTGCTTTGGGCCAGTTCTTACAATCTAATCCAGAAAGGCTGTCGAGCGCGCTCCATTCCGATTGTCGTTTGGTCACACACGAAAGGCAACTAGCCAGGATGATAGTACATGTCAACATTTTCTGCATAAGTAACCAATCCATTTCACTCAAGAATTTTTGGCAACGGACGAAACACATCCTAATTGGATTATATACTTTTTTCCCCGAGGAATTAAATGCACGTCGCATGGAGCAGGTACTTAAGTCTTGCAGTGGCGCTTTTGGCCAGCTGTGCAACGGTGCAAGACAATCTAAGTGAACCCGTGCAGGTGCCATTCGTCAAAAATAGCTCGACTGAGTGCTACTATCTCGATGAATTTATGCCCACCCCAGACGGTTTAGTAACTGGCAAACAAGGCTCGATGCACTTGCGATATTACACCTATAAATATGCCACCTACAAAGACTGGGACAGAAAACACATCATGCTTTCGTTCTATTCAAACAATGACCGCTGCTGGTCGCTCTTCGAAGAGTACTACATCCCCCGCTAAACCGGCAGGCACTCTAGGCAAAAAATTCCAAGCCTCTTCCTCCCCCCAGCATCACTCATTTCAGGGTAAAATGGACCTAAGCATCTTGGTTTCATCTCCTAAGTGAGGACCTAAACATGGTTTTGCACACGATTGTCGCATCGGCAGCACGGATCACAGCGCTATTGTCCCTTCTCCTGACGTCTGCCTGCGTTACGAGCCAAGATTCTGCAAAGATTAAGGATGAACAGGTCATCTTGGGAAATCAGTATGCCAGGGATGGCCTCTTTCGTGAGGCCGCTGAAACCTATCGAAAATCCCTTGAGTCGAACCCCAAGAACACCACGGCGCAGCGCAACTTAGGAATGGTCCTCGTTAAACTGGGGCAATATAAGGAGGCCGCAAAGAACCTCGAAGCAGCTTTACCAAGCTATAACCAGGATTTTGACCTCCATTGGTATTTAGGAGAGGCTCACCGCGGCCAACAGCGGTATTCTGATGCGATCTTTTATTATCAGGCCGCACTTCGGATCAAGCCTCAGCAAGTCCGCGCTCTCAAGTCTCTAGCTTGGAGCTATTTCAAAATACGCTTCTATTCTGCCGCCCTTGACACCGCAAAACAACTTCGCAAGCAAGATCCTAAAGATACCCAAACGGCTCTGATCCTGGCACGCATTCTCGTTAAAGTGAACAAGCCTTCCGCCGCGCTGCAGGTGATTCAAAAGGCAAAAGCGCAGGCACCAAAAGAAAATCAGCCCTATTTGTTGAGTGTGGAGGGTGACATCTATATCTCTAAGAATGATTGTGCCCAAGCGTCAGCAGCCTATCGCAAGGCACTGGAGTCCCAGCCGCTCTTGGCTGGAGCTTTACTTGGCTACGGTCGATGCTTTTATCGCAACAAGAACTTCGAGAAAGCCGCTGAGTACATGACCCGGGCTGTCAGGGTGCGGCCTACCCTCAGCGAAGGATACTACTATCTCGGTCGGATTTACGAAAGCAAGGAACCAAAGACTGCGGCGCGCTACTACCGCCGCTTCCATCAGACCGCTGCGAATGATCCCCAAATGAGTTCCATGATTGCTGACATGAAGTCGCGCTATCAGGTCCTCAAGAAAAAACTATAGCAGCTTCATTTCTGCCTTTTGGTAGGAGAGCAGGCTGCGACGAGCCTCAAAAAGATTCTTGTAGGAATCATAACGAATCTTCAGCCTCTCAGCTTCGGCCCAAGCCTGATTATAGTCTTCCAAGAATTGCGTGTACTCAGGATCTGTCTCTCCCAGGCGCCTTAAGCGTGCCTCAGATATCTTGCCATCATCAAATCGCAGCATGATCCGTGCTCGGACGGTTGGACGCAACAACTCTAAGTGTTCCGCTTTCTTTTTGGCTTCAACATATTCAAGGCCGATACGATTGGCGAGATGGACGATTTCCTCCAGGCCCATGGAAGTTTTCGCGTCACTGCCCAAGGTTGATCGATGGACCGCCGGGTCTTGTCCTGTAGTCATGGCGCCTCCGTGGTACAGTTACACAATGCATGCGACACAATGCCTGCAACCCAGTTCAGTATACACAATGTAACATGCACCCTGCATTCTTAACGGAAAGCAACGATTCGGTCAGCAAGGATTCCGGACCCGGATATAACATCAATAATATCAGATGGTAAAGCCACACCCCCCAGCAACCAAAGGGCGGACGGGAGAGGGCGGTTAAGGCAGGGCGGCCCTATACTTAGATAGCCGGGCAGGTCCCTGCGGGCAGGTTCAGATCTTTGCCAGATTCCTCTTGAATCCAGCATATGTGATCATGCATCAGACCGTAAATGCCGCCGGTTCCGCAAGCACCGCCCCGCGATACAACGCCGAATACGCGCCATTCGCCGTTAGAGAGTTGTCCGAAAGCTGGTCCGCCCGAGTCTCCTTGACAAGAATCCTTGCCTCCGCCGCCAAGAAAGACTTCGTTGCCAGTGATCTTGCCGACAGAGACGTTCACTTCAAACTTCTCACCAAATTTTCCACCAAAACCGAGGAAACCTTTAGAGGTAAAACCAAAACCTACCAAGTGTGCCCTTTTCCCTTGAGCCAACACTTGGGCTATTTCGTCATGATCTACCATAACCGGGATCTGCTGGCTGGAGGGGATTTCCTGAATAGGTCTGTCCAGCACGGCGAACGCAACATCCGAACCGTTGTTGTCGTAGCGAGGGGAATGAAGAGCTTTAACAACCTTGTACTGGCCTTTGACACCACCACCTTGACGACCTTCGCCAACGTAAACGGAAAGACGCGAAGCGCTATAGCCTTTAATACAGTGGGCAGCTGTCACTACCACTTCGGGAGAAATCGCTGTGCCCGTGCAGTACATGCCGCTGCCATCAACCATGGCGACGGTATTCATCCACTGCCCCTTGGCGGTCTTGGTCCCTCCCCAGATTTTCCCTTCACTGTTGTCCCCCGTAGAGGGATCTTGTCCACAGCTTGTCAACATAAGACCAGGCAGCAGCAGACTCACCAAAAGGAATTTTCGGCTAGCAACAGTCATAGAACGCATAGAAACCTCCGAGTTCAACTTCGCCCACCGACACATGAATACCCTCAGCCCCCTCGGATAAGAACCATGCGGGGGAAAAATCCAACAGGGGAGGGTCATCACATCTGGTGCACGACATCGTTTAAGTTTGATTATTTGTTATAAGCTACCTGAAGTACCAGAGCTTTTCCAGGAAAATTTTTTCTGAACCAAATGGTGAGAGACAAAATCGTGTCTGCTGGGAGGAAAGAAGATCCAAGAAATCCTGTCGGTTTGAATACCGGCGATTTAGCTCAAGACTTAGAAAAACTCGGAAATGGCCCACGCCAACATAAAAGCCCCTACGACAATAGTAAGGATATTTCCGGAACCAAAACGATGCGCTAAGTGCTCTTCATGACAGTCCGACAAAAGAAGTTCATAGTTTTGCGAGGTGCGCATAAACCCACTGGTGGCCATCTGTTCATACTCAATCCCCTTAGCTTTATGAACACTATGCGTACGCAGAGCTTCCCCCATACAGCCGCGACGAAACTCCTCTTCATCGACTTTTCCGTCTCTATCTTCGTTCATTTCGAGCCTATTGTGTCCCGCTTTGGCAAAGCGTGGCAGGAAATCGGTAGCTCCAGAAAGAGCTTGCACCTGGCGGTCCAGTTCTGAGCCCCGGGTCGAAAATTCACCTAAGGCATAAATGGGCGATCCAAAGGGAATGCGCGTTTCCAAGATGCGAAAGCGCTTGTTCAACCACCTAAACCCCCGGGGAGGATACCCGCTCACGCCGCTTCCCAGTGGAAGAAGCCTCGCCTGCTGGGATATATTCAGTTTCTCCCACGCAAAGATGGAGGGGGTCATTTCCAACCGACTACCCTGGGGATCGATGAGTGCAGCTCCACTATCATCCAGCAACAAAAATGGTCGAGTTGAATCCTCAATCGATTTTGTTGTCCACTGATGACTTTTGTCAAATACCCCACTTTCCTGCAGCTCCCAGCGCAGAAAGACGACATCCTCTTTTTTTAACGACATGAGATCCGATCCACGCAGAGCCCATGCAAATCCTTGCAGTTCGGTCAATCCTTGGGCCACCGATCTTGTTTTCGCCCGAGGGTGATCTTTGATTTTTCTCGCCTTTAGAATCCGGTTTAACCCTGCATAGATCGCAAGGATAGCAAGGATCATTACCGACAGAACACCTTTTAGCTCGTTCCCATTCATGCCTACTCCTTAGACCCCGAAGCGAGAGAGTAAATGGAAAACTCCGAAGGCAAGAGCGGCGGCGCCGCCGACAATTCGCAGCACATTCCATGAACCAAGCCGTTCTAGCAACTGGTCTTCGTGACAATCCGATAGGAGCAATTCATGGTTTTTAGATGTATGAAGCCATCCACTCGGAGTCAGGACCTCAGATTCTATTCCTTTGGATTTTAAATCACGGTACTTTCGCACCGCCTCTTTCATAAAGCCGCGCCGCAATTCCTGTTCATCTAATTTGCCGTCCCTATTTTCATCCATTCCTGGCATGTAGGTGCCGGCTTTCGCCAGTCGAGGCAAAAAGTTTGCGACCCCCGACCGCGCATGCACCTGACGATCCGACTCTGATCCAAGGGTTGTAAATTCTCCGTAGCCATAAATCGGCGAACCAAAAGCGATTAAGGACTCCAAGACGCGAAAGCGCCTCGATGTAAAATACGACCCGGGAGGAAAGCCAGAGACGCTCTTGCCCAGATGCTGCAATATCCCCTTCTGAGTCTCGCTGAGCGTATGCCATGGATAGATGGTCGGTCTGACTTCTAATTTGCTTCCCTGAGGATAAACGAGCGCTGCACCCATGCTATCAAGCAATAGAAACGGGTGAGGCGAATCCTCCTTCGCTTTCGTAACCCAGCGGCTGCTTTTTCCCGATCGCACTAGTTCCTGGAGCTCCCAGCGGAGAAAGACCGCATCGTGGTTTGCCAACGACACCAGATGCGATCCGCTGATGGACCAAGCAAAACCTTGCAGTTCAGCCAAGCCCTGTGCCACTGACCTGGTCTTAGCGCGAGGGTGGTCTTTGATTTGCCTGACCTTTAGGATTCGCCGCACGCCTGAAAAGACAAAATAGGCACCAAAAAAACTAGCCGCTATGAGGCCTTGGATATCATCCGACATGGCTTATGACCAACGGCTAAAGGTTCATTTTTAGTTTGGGTTTCACGATCTCGCTAGCATCTGCCCTAAAGAGCAGATGGCCCTTGAAACCAAGCATGTTGGCAAAGAGCACATCGGGAATTTGGACAATACGAGTATTAAAGTTCGTTGCCGCATCATTATAGAGTTCGCGCCGATCCGATATCTGATTCTCCAAAGCGGAAATCCTTTGCTGCAAGGCCACAAAGCTCTCATTTGAGCGCAGATCGGGATACGCCTCGCCTAAGGCAAAGACCCCTTTAAGCGCACGGGACATCTCCTGACTGGCCCCGA
>JBIKVD010000070.1:0-14688 GCA_044357055.1 Oligoflexales bacterium
CCTAAAGCTGTGCCAATCAAATCATCGGCGGCCGTATTGATGCTGTCCCCCGCTGTCTATTCCTTGGTCACGATCTTCACGACGATGACGGTAATATCCATAAAGTCAACCGCGCTGCTTTTTTGCTTCGAACTTCTTCTCGATCAAGATGTCGATATACGCGGTCTGAAACCGACCAAAGTAGGCGGAGCCAATTGTGACGGTGCCCTTAGCCTGATCGAAGCCTGAGAACTTTCTTTTGGTGACGATACCTGTTAGGTACTCGCCGGTCGCCTTGACAAAGACCTGGTAGATCAGGACGAGGTTAGCAGCAACGAGCGTGAGTCCTGCTGACGCAGGCAGCGGCATCGTTATGGAAAGGGTTCCCGACTGGGTCGGCGTCAACGTCCGAGTCCACGATGATTGTGGTCCCTGTGGCGCAGACGCTGGTTTCGAGCCCAAGATAGATCCTCCAGCAGATCTTTCGGCCAGATGACGCCATTATTGACTAAGCGCTGTAATTATCAAATAAAATTGTATAGTTGTACGATCTTTGGGAAGTCCGCACGGGTGATGTTGCTGCGTCAGTCTTATGAATAGGGTTCTACTGTGACCTCACAGAATCTCTCCATCTATTCATCTTGATAACTTGGTCTGAGTAGGTTATTTTTGCCCCCAGCCAAATAGACTCTCAAACAGATAGGGGTAAGATTATGAGAAATTTAATGAAAATGTTTGCCGCCGGAATGCTATTTACCTGCGGATCTAACCAGTCATCTCAGCTAAGCCAATTGCCCACGCAGCAAGGGCTGATCCAAGCCATGTCGGGCAAGTGCACGAGCAGCGTTTATTTAAACGAAAATGCTTCCCTTCTGAGGAAAATGCGATCTGATTCCAACAGCAGTGTTAAGTGGCAACCGATTTCTAATGAGGTTCATCACATCAACACTGGAAGCGGGTCCTATGTCGCTCAGATTGCGATGGGAACGGGCCAAGTCGCGATGCCCTTATTTCGGATTTACTACGCTCCCATGCAGGTGTGGACGCCGGTGCAAACCCTTGCTGTAGACAGTAATATTTGTCAAGGCCAGCAACCGGTTGTGGTCATTACACCGATCGTGCCACCAGTGCCAGGTCCAATCACCATCTTTCCTTGGAGCCCAAGAACCTGCTCCGAATCTGATCTGGGCTCACGGGCCACCTGTGCCAATTTCATGGGCACGGATCCTGAGCGCGGTAATATCGAAGCTAAAGGAAGCTGCCATCAAGATTCAACCCGAGCTTTCCAATTGTTGAGTGATAAAGGTTGCGTCGTGCGATGCCCACAAGCCTTATTGCATTGGGGCTCTGGCCGCATAGAAGGCTTGCCAATCTTTAATGGTTCAACCACTTATTTTGTGCAGCGCGACGGTAGAGAGTGGGTCCAAGTTACTTTAGCTAGCCATCAGCCGAACGCCAATGTCACCGGACAACTCTGCCAATAACCATCCTCACGCCTTTGTCGCTTGCGTGTTGTCGGGTTTAGTGACAGGCAAGCGTCAAATGTATTTTTCCCCTCTCACCACCTGAGCATCCAAAAGATAGGCTATTAGGGCATAGCGGGGGAAAAATTCGTCCTGCAATTTAGCCATGATTCTATCGGCAACGGTGGGAGCCACCAAGGTTTCAAGGCGAATATTTGGGCCTTCCAGGGCCCCTAGCCTTTGTTCGCGCATGCCCTCGCCTTCAACCCGACTAAGAGAATAGCCCTTCGCCCCTTGATCTCGAACCATCTGGACCAGATCGGCTTCCAGAAGGGGTTCGGCAATAATGGTAACTAAACGCAAAGTTACTTGTTTATAAGGTGGGCGAGTGTCTGAGGGCACTTTACTAGGCATAGATCCATCCTGCGATCTGATAATAAATGGGAATCCCGAGACTAAGATTAAATGGAAAGGTGATGCCAAGCGAGCAAGTGAGGTAGTAAGCGGGATTGGCCTCGGGGAGCGCGATACGCACAGCAGCAGGCGCCGCGATATAGGAGGCACTTCCTGCCAGGATACCAAGGATAAAGGCCCCTCCCCTCGACATGTCGCAGAGACTTCCTACATAAATGCCAAGTGTCGCTGCGAATACAGGCATCAAGATAGCGAAGCCCACCAAGAAGCCCCCAACCTTCCTGAGGCTTGAAAAACGTTTTGCGGTGATCATGCCCATTTCTAAGAGAAACAACATCACGACTCCCTGAAAGGGCGTAACAAAAAGTGGAGCCACGCGCTCAAGGCCGGGAGGCCCAGCGACAAATCCAATCACGAGTCCCCCGACAAGGAGTAAGATACTACGTCCCGTTAAGGTCTCGTGCATAACTTGTCCCCAAGGTCGGCGCTTCCCTTCGAGGCTGGCGGATCTACCGGCAATGCCTAGAGCTAAGATGATGGCAGGAACTTCCATCAAAACAACGAGGGTCATAAGGTAGGGCTCGCTTGGCTCGCCGATGGCCACCAGGAAATTGCTCGCAGCCATGAAAGTAACCACTGAGACCGATCCATAGTGTGCCGCCAAGGCGCAGGCATCGGCAAGACTCAGCTTCCCAATTTTGTGGACAATGCCAATCGTCAGCAGCGGGATCACGATGCTGAGTCCTAGCACCCCCACGATAGCCGGTCCGATTTCCGCAAATGTCGAAGCATGAAGTTCAGCTCCGCCCTTTAGCCCCAATGCCAGAAGCAAGTAGATCGATAGAGCGGTGTAGAGTTGGTCGGGGACTTTCAAGTCGCTGCGAATCAGAGTCGCAACGATGCCCAATAGGAATGCGAGGAATAGGGGAGAGCTTAGATTGGAACTTAGTAGTTCGATAATGGGCATCTAGGAACCCCAAAAACTACGCCATATTGGCAATTTGGCATTGGGCTGCAAACGAAGATTAAACACAAGCGCCCAGGGGCTCAAGGGGTATTTGCCTATTGCAGCTCTCAGGACAGCTAACTCTTTGCGTACGAACTCTGAATCTCTTGGAATATTGGCAGAAACCATTTTCGACATTTTAGGTAGGCGGTGAAGCTATGAACTTAAAGATCTCTGTGTATGGGTATTTGATGGCATTTGCTCTGTTGGCATGTCAAAGCCAAAAGTCACCAGAAAAAAACAGTCAAGTTGCTGATATTGGCTTCAGTATTCAGGCAACGTTGCCTATCTAGTCTATGTGGAAGCAGGAAATGTGAATCTAAAGAAATATTCCGAAGGCGCTCAGATCATCCGAGAGAATTGCCAAGGCCAAGTTGGTAGCGCAAAAACCTATACTGACTACAAGAGCACGATGCTAAACGACATCAATAGCGACATCCAAAAAGCAGGTGCGGGGATCAACGAAACGACATTAAAGCAGATAGAGGCCAAAAAGGAGCTCACCTCTGTGTCTGCCCAGCTTAAGGATTTAGACACGGTGGTTCGTCAGCAAAGCGATCAAGCGAAACCCATTTCTGACAAAATTGCGGCGAAAACCAGTCAAATAACGAAAACAAAAAGCATAATTGCGGATATGGAATCCCTATTGGCGCAAAGCCCCAATGATCAAGTCATCAAGAATCAAGTTAAAATCCGAAAAGAGGAACTTGCCCTTCAAGAGAAAGACCTAGCTGCGCTGAACACTGAACTTGCGACTATGGTCGAGAGTGCAAAAGTCGCTGAGTTTAGCAAACTGAACATTCGTGCGTCCGAACTAAAATTGCTGGTCGAGAACGCACCAAAGAAGATTGCCAATTTCAATAACGAAAGAGCTGCTTTGGAAAAAGATCAGTCGCTATTTGCTGAAATGACGGAAAAACTCGACAGTCAACTGCCTTTCCAATTTGGTGGTGTGAGTGAAGGCGTCGCCAATCCCTACAAACGATTGTTGGAGCGCACGATCGTAAAACTAGGTGGGGTTGTGCCGGCGCCGAATGTGGTTGCAGAAGGTATCTTGCTAAAGCCTGGACTTTATAAATCCCTGAACACTGGATTCGAATGTCTACATCGGGTTACTGTTAACGGGACGAACGGAGTAAAAATAGAATTTCCTTCACCCTGTTCATTAAAAACATGTACCTTCACATTCAATGGAGCCAAGTGTACGAGTACGGATTGCTCGAAACTTGAGATAGATGTGCTTGACCCTATGAGCTAAAAGTACTTTGTTCCTGAACGAGGTTCGGGTGCATTTTCTAGAACCGGCGATTGATTTCCTTCCGTGGCAGTTCAGCGATCCATACTAGCAGCCCTAAGGTATCTCACACTGGACCGAAACACTGCCCAGAGAAATTTGATCCTTGGTTTCATAGGAGCTGAGGGTAGCGCGATACTGCAAGTATTTGCTGGCGTTTAAACCTGTCAAGGTAAATTCGGGGGTCGTCAAACTGGAGCTGTTGGCATTGCTATAATGTGCTGACGGCGAAGCTGCGGGACCCACGAAGTTCCCACCGTCAGAACAGTTGCTTTGCTCGCAGCTGCGTACTTGCAGCTGAATATCCGCGCCGCGCATGTAGAGGCCGCTTATTTCGTTGGAGCTCAATAGATCACTAAATATAGCAACTTCATCGATTCTGCCTCTGAAATTCTCGTTTGCGTTCAGGACATTTCCGCCCAAGGTGGCGTGAGCCATATTCATCGTCTCCTCTGTGAAGCTCGCACCCATCACATCACCGGTCGTGACATTGGTACCGTTCACGTAAATCTGGATGCGAGCTGAGAACGATTGGGATCCATCATAAGTTACGACCATATGGTGCCAACGATTATTGGCTAGAACATCATCATTTGAGTGCCAGCCACTGATATTGCCGTTGCTGACTAAGGCCACAGAGACCCCGTTTCTCACAGGTCCAAAGTCCCCATTTCCAGTCGTGTGCGCCATAAAATAAATGCCATGAGAGCCATTTGCGGTCACCTGCGCCCAAACCGTTTGAAACTGCAAAGTGGTATCGTTGGGGTTGATCCAAAACGACCAGGTATATTTTCCACTGGTGACGAGATCAAAATCGCTTCCTGCACCAAAGTCGATAAGTTCCTGATCAGTGCCGCTAAACGCCATACTTTGATTAAAATGTCCACTGCCATAAGTCGGGACGGCTACGGCTCCGGAATCAAGAGTCCCATGGTTACCTTTAGGTCCCGCATCCAAAATTGCTGCTGCGGCTGCAGAGACGTTCGCATTCAGAGTGCCGTTCAAACGCCAAAGTCCGATATTCTTCGCCGCCATGTTGCTGCTGACGCCTCCGGACGTATATCCAGTCTCAGCAGCACTGCCGTTAGGAATCTCACGCCCATAGGGATAACTGGGAACCCAAGACAAGGTGTGGAAGCTCGCTGATTCGGCGTTAGAACATTGTATAATAGAAGAGGTAAAATGGGGCACTAGGGCAATATAGTCAGAGCTGCGACGCTGATAAAGATGATTAGCCTCGGATGCGCTGAGGGGGCGGTTCCATATACTCACATCATCGAGGTTGAATTTACCCCAGGCGAAGGCCGATCCCGTGTACTGACTGCTGGCAAAATGCAGGCCCGCGCCGGCGACGGAAACATCAACGGAGCCTACCGTTTTTGCACTATCTAAGCGACCATTGACATAAAGATAGAGCTTGTTGCCTTCGCGTACCGCCACGACCTGGTACCATTCTCCCACGACCAGCGGATATTCGGTATCGATGTCAACCCAGGAACCCATTGACCAAAGATAGAAATACAAATGACTATCTTGCTGCACTTCCAAACCATAGCCGCTGTTGATGCCGTCTTGCCAGTTTTCAAGGATTTGGTGGAATTCATTGGCTCCAGGATCCTCGTTCAGCTTCACCCAAAGCGCTAAGGAAAAATCATTGGCGCCAAAGTCAAAATCCGACGATTCCGCCAGGTAGACTCGATCTGGCTCGTCATTGCCGAAGGATCGAAGACCCTGCGCATAAATTCCATTCTCTAAAGTCACACCTGTAGCATCACCATTGACCACAGTTAAGTGATTCCCATTGGAACTCGAATCGGCCAAGGATGCAGCATTCGCCAACACCCCTGCGCTGCCATTGAAGCGCCAATAGCCCAACAACCCCGTGAGACTAAGGCCGGCATCCCCTGACATTTGTAGCTCACGTTCAGCTGCGGTGCTTACAGCTTGCTTCTGCAAAGCGCTATTGGCCCAAGTCAGGCCCACGGATTTCACTCCGCCACCGAATTCCCCAGCGGAATTGTCATTGTGTAAATAGGTGAACATGGTTTGCACCAGAGAGTGAATGGTCAGCGTGTCGGTCTCGAAATTGCCCGCCGCATCGGTTACTAGCACTTGCACAACGTAGGTTCCATCTTGAGTGACACTGAAACTAGTCGCGGCTGTGTTCGAGCTGCCAAAGCTAACCGTTCCTGGGCCAGAGACCTGGGACCAAGCATAGGACGCAAGCCCCGACAAGACATCGTTTGCATTTGCACTGAGATTACCGCTGCCGTTGACATTAAGGTCATTTCCAGCGTCAACCGTCGGCTTGGTGGTATCCCAAACGATCGTCACCTGGTCATAAGCTGTATTGCCTTGCGGATCAGAGGCATCGACACGAACAACGTAGGTTCCGTCAACCGAGCATTGAATACTCGGAGTGGTAGCATTGACATCAGAAAAGGTCACGGTGCCGGGACCGGAAACTTGTTGCCATTCAATGGTCAGATTATTGCCCGTAAAGCTTGCCTGCAGCTGAGAATTGGTGCTCAAGCTGTGGGTATCGCCCCCGTTTACTGTTAAGGCAATGGTTGAATCAGTATCACCGTCGGGGCTGTCTACTTCGTTGGCGGCATCTTTGCTGTTGTCAGAATTGCCACCGGATAGAGTTTCGTTCTCGAGGTCTTCTTGCTTGCCAGCGTTCACAGTGGTTGAGTCAGCAGGTGTTTCAGCGGCATCCGGGGTCTTTGCAGTGGTCTTGACGGAAGAATTTGTGCAAGCAAGATTGAGTCCAGCCAGTAGTAAAATCCAGTTTTTGACCATTGGCCACCCCCATTCTTTTTTAAATGGCGCACTAAACCAAAAAAAGTCTGTAGGAGAAGTTCGGTAACAGGGTGCAATACTTTAGCACTTGGTAAGAATGACCCTAAGCCTATGTTTTTTCAGATAGTTTCAATGTCCAAAAGGGAGACAAATAGGTGCTTTCGGTCCCCCAAACAGTGATTTTTAGGGATTGGCAGTGATGCCTGTGGAGCGGACCTTGACAGGGAAACATTTGACCATACGCTATAGCCGCCGGGGAAGAGCTCGGTCGAAGCGTGAGTTGCAAGATTCCGGGGGAACCAAAAGGAGAATGTATGAGTAAAGTCAATAAGTTCGAAGAGAAAATGGGCGAGTTGCAGACATTACGGGACGAATTGAAAATAAAAGCTCACCTATTCAAAATGGAAACCAAGGCTGAGTGGCAGGATCTTGAAGAGAAATGGACCAAGGTGAGTGCCGAGCTTAAGCCCGCCCAAGCAGCGGCAAAGGAAACCCTGGCGGAAGTCGGAACGGCAAGCGAGTTGCTGATTAGTGAAATTGCCAAGGGTTACTATCGGATCAGGGATTCTATTAAACATTAGTCGATCCAGGCATAAAGTTTAGGGTATGGCAGGAGGATCTATTTGTTTCTGCCTGTTTTGTAGGGGGTAGCGGTGCGCATTTAATCCTTTCAATTCAGCCACCAAAAGGGATTTCTTTTGAGCTGCTAGGGATATTGTGAGGTCCAGTTTTTCGCTGTAAAATTCATGGATATAGACCGTAGGATAAGGGGCCATGTCTATGAACTTCGATGAGGCGATAAATGCACATAGTGCTTGGAAGATCAAATTATCTGCATACCTCAGAAAACCTGATGGCTCTATCAATGCATCCGAAGTGCAGCAGGACAACAAATGCGTGTTGGGTCAGTGGATATATGGCGAAGGCGCAAGCTGGTCAACGCTTCCAGAATACGCGACTCTTAAGGCGGAGCACGCAAAATTTCACACCGCAGCTGCGCAAGTCGTGACAAAAGCGGACAAAGGTCAAGACACTTCGGAAGAAACGGCCCTTGGTGCGCAAAGTGCGTTTTCTGCAGCCTCAAAGGCAGTGGTAACTGCTATCATGGCGATGCGGCGCAAAGCGCAGTAGAGGCGGATTTTATTTGGAAAAAAGCTCACATGGTTTTGAGATATCGGCAGCTAATGTTAGCTATCGTGGACGGCTTGTCTATTTCTAATACAGGCAAGTGAATTGCACCCCTTCTGGAGGGGCCACATCAAAAATGATTAGGCCCTCGTCATAGGAATAGAAAGGGCTGATAATCTCGGTCCCAATATGGCAAGACACTTCCGCACCTCGCTTCTTAGGGAATGGAAACTCTTTGCGCAATTCAGCATCAAAGCCATATTTGATTTCCACTTGCTCTCCATCGGCAAAAGCGCGGACGAAGCGTAGGCCTTTTTCACTCGCGGCATAATGATACTCGTGGCTTTCGAGAAGCAGTCCATTAACATATACTTCGATCCAGTCAGGGGTTTGCGAGGTACCTCGCAAGGCTACGAATTGCACGGCCTCAAGCTTATAGCTTGCTTCTAGCCAATCGCCTGGAGCCAGCGTCTCCTCAAGAAACAAGCTGCCATTGACCACAAACCAATTCCCTGAGAAGGGGGAGCCATTGACGCCTACCTGTACTGAGCTCATGACCGGATGACCCGCAAGTGGTATATCCGTAAAGAAAAAGTTGCTAATATCGAGGGAAATATCGGAAAGGATTTTTGTGTAATCCGAGGCGCATATATCCCCCCACAAACCCTTGGTGTCTTCAATAAGCTTAGCGTAGTGAGTTCCCTTCTGGACCGCTGAGGAGCATGGTTTGTCCGGGTGCCAAATAATTCCGTAAGCCTTTGCATCTTTGCCAGGAGTGTACTCTTTTTCCTCCAGCAGTTTGATAAGGTCAGCAGCACGCTTCTGCGACTGCTCGTCTTCATCACTTAAAAAGAACATAGCTAGTTTTGCTTTGGGTCTTAACCAGGATTGCGGTTGCGGCTGACAATTGCCATATTTCGTGCCCGACAAATGATGAAAGGCCATCAACAGTCCTTGTTCTGTCGCGCTTCCGTTGACCCCAACTTTGATGGCGTTGACAAAATTCTTCTCGACATCGGGAGAGTCTCGGTCCAAGGGTAAGTAAGGTCGCGTTGGGCAAGGGGTATCGGTGGTAATGACTTGAATGCGCCAATCGGTGTTGCTTAGTCTAGAAAGTAAGGGCTTCATTCTCTCGGCGAGTTTCGCTTGTTCTTCGGTCATGGAACCGGAATTATCGATGACAATTAAAATGTCCACCAGTGGTAGATTCGCATTCGATTGCAGGAAGCGTGTTTCGTAGGTTGGAAACTCAGGTATGGTGGACGCCTCTTGGTAGACTTTGGAGCTAAGCTGTTCTAGCACCACCACTTCGGCTCGGGGAGAGGCGGGAGGAAGCGCATCTTGAAGGCCCAGCGTCACGGGATCCGGTTGTGCGTTGTGATTTTCCGAGGAGCAGGTTGATATGGCTAGGTAAAAGAGAGAAAAAAGGCAAAGTCTCATCTTCACGCTCCCTCCAATTTTGGATAGGCATGATCACTCGATGCTATTTAGCATCCATTTTCGAGGGATTGCTGCTAACACAATTTTAACAGGACTAGGTACGTGGCAGAAGGCGTTGAACTAGGCAAATTGCGTCGTCTCTCATGCCAGTATCCAATGGATGAGCGAGGGAGGAACTGCGGAACCGTTAAGGAGCTGGATACATACAGGTGATAGACGATTCGCTGGGAGGGGGCGGATCAATAAGAATGAAATCATCACCGGGAACATAGATCGAAGGAGCGGTTAGGTCATCAGCAAAACAGCTGACGCCCTCTGCGCTTGCCAAGACGGGAAAGCGAAAGGTTGTTTGCAAGTAAGAGGCGTCAGCATATTCTATTTCGACCTTGGCCCCGCCTGGCAGTGGGTTAAAGAAATGCACCGCTCCATCTTTGGGCCAATAGAAAAAACTCTCGGAGGTCATCGATTCGCCGTCAATCTTGACTTGAATATGGGCAGGTCTAATGTCATTGCGTAGCTTTAGCATGGTGATGGCGCTGGAGCTGTACTTAATCACGAGCTTACTACCTGGATCAAGCGCTTCCAGCAAAACAAAGGCATCCCCAACGATCATATAGCCCTCAAATCCCTCTTTGCCATTTAAGGACACTTCGAGGGTTCCTTTAACCGGAATTCCCCCAAGCTTAATGTCCATACCAAACAACTTGGCGATGTCGGCGGAAAAATCATTGAGGATTTTTGAGTAATCTCCAGCACAGATGTCGCCCCACATCCCCTGTGCTTTGTCCATCAGTTCCGCGAGAATAGGTGCGCCTCCAGGCGCATCGGAGGCTGTCGAGCAGGGCTTTGAAGGATGAGTCATAATCGAATAGATCTTTGCGGTGCGGCCGACGATGAAACCTTTTTCCTGCAAAAGTTGAATAAAACTGACGGGAGTCTGAGTGCTGACGGGCCGCTCATCCTCGTCGGTCAAAAAGAAGATCGCAAGCTTAGCCCCGTCCCTGAGCCATTTTTTGGGACCGCAGGTACCCTCTAGATTAAGATTCATCGCCGCCATCTGTAGGGGTTTCTCGGTGGCGCTTCCGGAGGTACCAATCTTAATTGCATTCTCAAACTGTTTTTCCATGTCCGGCAGTTCCGCGGTCATGGGCAGGTAGTCTCTGGTAGAACAAGGCGAGTCTGTAGAAATCACGTTGATTTGCCAGTCAGTCATGCGAACCTGAGATAGAAGGGGTCGAACCTTTTCGGCTAGTTTTGCCTGCTCTTCGGACATGGAGCCGGAATTGTCGACCACGACTAATATGTCCAGCAAAGGAAGATTTTCATCGCCTTGTAAATATTCTGTCACAAAAGAGTCCACGTCGGGGATGACGAAACTCTCCATGACGGTTGGCGCCTTGGCTTGAAGCATATTGATAACGTTTGGTCTGACCGTATCGGGCTTCAGGTCACTCCTCAATTGCAGTCCATCATTGGGACTGGCGGGGCCATTTGAGGGCGAGCTATCAGAACATGCCAGCCCGCTCAACACGCAGCAGAAAATCAAGACGCTCGTAACTTTTAAGGTATTGATCATAAAATGGCCCCCTTTTTTCACTGAGCTGCGACCTCTTGCTTCACTACGAAACAGCTGCACGACGAAACCGCCGATTCAACGCGATATTGAGTCTAGGTCCCGCAGATCTTGCCTGCTTGCCTGAACTGCCGCACAATTAGCGCCACGGATTCCTGCAAATAATTGTCCTCAGCGCCATTAATCGTTAAGGTAAATCGTGCATAGAAGATGTGGTAGCCATCTTTGAAATAACCATCCTCTACTGACAGCTCACAGCTCGGGGCCCAGCTAAGGACTTGATTTTCAACGACCGCCCCGGGAGGCAAATTTTCCGCTTGGAGGGTCCAAGAATAGCCTTCTGGCACCACCACCTGGAAGGGAAATTGGCTGGATTTCCCCTGATCAAATTCCATGACTTCAGGAATATCAAATTTTAGATTACGATTCAGGGCATCAAGGCCCAAACCTCCTTGTTCTTGCGTGGGAGGCGGGGAGTCTTTTGAACCTCCACATCCAAGTCCGAAGATCATGAGGAAACAAAAAAATCTAGATATAGAGATCTTTTTCATTGATTTACCGCCTCCCATGTATTTCCTTCAAGGCGTCGTATCTGCAAGTCCTGGGTGACAACAGTTTCCCCGTCTTCCTCTTCATCGCCATGAGCCCATTTGACCTTGACCTCAATGATTTTCTTGCCAACGGAATTGAGGTACTCATGGTCGGGCTCCAGAGACAATTGTCCTTCGCCAATCTGGATTGATTCGCGGGGGTTCAAACTGCGAAATTTGATCCGATCATAAAATTCTGAAACCTTGCCACCTTTCACTTCGGCGATCCACATTCTACCGGCAGGTAAGGTCACATCGCTTTCGTTATGTAGGACGAAGTCCAAGGGAACGATGTCCCTATAAGCATCTTTACTGGCGACCTCTTGTTTGGCTTTTAACTCCTCTAAGAATCGGCCTAAGACCAAACCTCGCTGCACGGGAATGATGATACTGAGCTGGCCGTCTGCGTAAGGGTCAGTGGCACTTTGCCATTTGAGGGAGATCGTCACGGCATCTGCAGGTTTCGAGCGCCAGATGGTCTTCATTTCCTGGATTAAAGGCACCATCAGCGACCCTCTTTCCGGAATGCTGATCGTTTGCTCGCTGAGTGTCAGGTTTCCGGCTTCGAGTGCCCCCTCAATACTTACCGTTAAGCGGGCATCCGCTAAAGGGCGTCTGCCTTTATTAATGAGAGAGACTTCTGCCGTGAAGGTTTCCCCAAAAAGGAGGGCCGCCCGATTGCGAAGTCGGTTGATTTTGTATTCTTCGACTTGAATATCGGGCAGGTCTCCTAGACTGCGGATTTCATATCGCTCTATTCTATCAATCGCCACGGTCTCACCGCCATTTACCACTGAGCCTCGTAGGGTAATCTCGACCCACGTACCGGGCTGACAGGTCTTTGGAATCGCTATTTTTACCGGGGAACTATTAAGGAATAAGCCTTGACCCGATGGCGCTCCACTTGCGGAGGGCTCGGCCAATTGAACTTGACCACCTTGGATTTGTGAACACTCGTCACCTACGACCTCCAAGTTGACCTCAGAGACCGCTGCATTATCTCCTCGGGCAACCGAGAGATAGATCTCCGTGGCCCTTTCTTTGCCCAAGGCATTGATGACATCGCCCCGGCGATCCACCAAAGAGATCTCTAGGGCAGTCTCGTCTTTTTTGTCTTGCTGGCTGCACGATAAGGCCGCTGCCAATAAAAAGGCCCCAAGATAAAGCCATGCCTTCCAAGTTAGAGTTTTCATATTGTCATTTCTCATAGCCATAAATAAACCTTGTCTTCTACTGTATTTCACGTCCGGTGAACTGAAGTTGCCAGGAGGTTACGCTTCCTGCGGGTCTTCCCACTTTGCCATCGAAAACTCTTAGGGTCCAAACACCCTTTGCCGGTTCGCCATAGAAAGCATTTGTTAGAAAGGTGGCCGTTCTTTCAAAAGGGTATAAAGCTCCGTTTTCTACAGGTAATAATGTGCTGCCGGTACCTGAAGGTGACTCTAAATAGATCCCAATATGGCTCATGCTCTCGTGAGAGATATCAATCTGCAAACGCAGACTTTCAACGATATAAGTCTCTGGTACGATAATACGATCCGGCTGAGTGCCTGAGGCGCTCGCCTCGGGTATGCTTAATCCTCCGTTCTCGCTCCTGTATATTCCTTCTGCGAGAGCAACGGGAGCTAATTCTTCATAGGTAAGAGGATCCGCCATTTCTATAGCAGCGGCAGCATCAATTAAGCCAAAGCCGTAATAGTTATGGAAGTAAAAACCGGCAGCATTCTGGCGCCAAGCGGGAAGTCGCTCAAAAGTTTTATCTTTTATCTTAATCACTTCTGCCGGGCGCGATTCATCGATTCTTCTAGCTGTCATAGCCAGAATGTGTTTCACATCGCGCCAGCCAAGTTCTGGATTTCTCTCAAGCATTAGCGCCACGACGCCAGCGACCACTCCGGCAGCAGAATAGCTAGGTTCATGGGAGGTAGCCGTATAATCACAGTTGGGATTCAAAGGGTGACGACCCAAGTTGAAACCAGATCCTCCCAAGGCATACATTTGGTAGAGCTGCTCTAAGGCGACATAGGGCATTTCCTCAGTCTCAGGATCAAAACTCAGATCCGGGGCGGTAAAGAAGCTACTTTTCTTTGCAAAGCCCCATTGGCAAGGTTGCTCTATGGAACTTGCGTCAGTACTGAGGAGACCCGGCAGGAAATCTTCGGTGCGCAAAGGCTGATCAATTTGCAGCCGCTTTAGGTATTCCTTTGCAGCTTCGGGTTGGCTCTGAAAACCCAATTCGCCTCCGGGAGCGCTGATCCAGAGATTGGAACCTGCCAGGGAATTAGAACTCTTAAAACCGGCAGAATTCACACTGCCGACGACAATCGTATAAGGATAGGAACTGTAGGTATCAAGATTTGCATCCTGTCGCTTAAGATGACCTTCCCCAGCCGGCTTGATAAAGATACCGCCTTTGCCCTGGCGCCCACTGCGTATTTCCGCTTCCAAAGTGGCCGCATAGTCGAGGTTTTTTGGGGCCGGCTGACGCGTCAAGTACACAAGCTCACTGCCGAAGTTCAAGACGTTAATCTCTGCTTTGGTAAAATTCAGGGCTGCAACGGCAAGTGACTCCCCATTGCCACGCCCCTCGTCCTCATTGCCCGGAATCCCTGGATCGCTTTCCATGACAGCGCCAGAGGCCAAGATATTGTAGCCGCCCAATTTAGCTTCCGGAGCTATCCCACGCGAGCCGATGCCATTCCAGCCCACCGCTGCAATAATACCTGCAACCGCGGTATCACGATCCCCTCCGCGACCGGGAAGCGCTTGAGGACTCGGGTCGTTGGGCGCGCACTCGGCACAACCTCCCCAACCGTCCTGAGCGAAATTCATCGACATCTGTTCGTCCACATTGGCTGCCAGATCAGGATGATCTATCTGCAGGCCCGTACCAATCAGGCGAACATTGATACCTTTTCCAGTCAATCCATAGGAATAAGCCGGCTTTAGGTTGATATCGATGCCAGCGGCTCCGGAAAACCAGGTAAAGGTTTTCTGGC
>JBIKVD010000344.1:0-4526 GCA_044357055.1 Oligoflexales bacterium
TGCCACAAGTGCTGAGGAATTTTGCGCTTGCAGATTCTCCTGTAATAATGGGACACTAGCGTGACAATCCCTTAACCGTCAAGCTTTGCAGACTCATAGCACGGCTTTGTAAACTCATAGCACACCGGTCCGAGACCGTAGGGGGAACCCAATTGATGAATGTTAAAAACCTCTGTCGAGCCTTGGCCCTTGCAGGTTCCTTCATTTCCTTGTCAGCATTTGCGGAACCTTGGTTGTCGACGCGCTACGCACAAAATTGTGCAGGGTGTCATGCTCCTGGACGCATCAATGTCAAACCTGTCGAGCGACGCTGCTCTTTGTCCTGCCAGGGCTGTCACGTTAATCCCAACGGTGGCGGACTTCGCAGCCACTATGGAAAATGGAATGAGAATCGCTGGCTCTATTCTTTCAAAGATACGGGACTGCTCAAACATGCAAAGTCCTTTGAGCCCGTGAAAGGTCAAATATATGGCAAGAAGCCCTGGGATAAATTAACTCCGAAAGAAAGAGAACGCCTCAATCCCCTGCAAAAAGGCGTCCCGTTGGAAGTCGAAGACAAAATGCGCATGCAAGAACCACTCTATGACCGTCGCGACAAATTAGAGTTTGTTCAAGCTGATTCGTGGGAGCAATACTTCTATCAAATCCCCGAAGATGACCCCTATAGGCAGATGGAAGAGAGTAAAGTGGACGCAGGCGGCGACATCCGCTGGCAAGCCCGTAAAGTCCTGAGTCAGGAAACCAAGCCAGAAACTTTGCCCAAACAACCCGAATGGATGTCCTTTCTCATGAGTGCTGATTTTGCTGTTAGATGGCGCCCTGTCTACCGCAATCTTCATTTGGTCTACGAAAGCCGGATAAAAGGAGATCCCTTTGCGGAAAAAGACGTCTTCGCCAGGACCTCAGCTAGTGCAACGCGCTCCCTGTATGCCATGGTTGACAACCTTTGGTACAATGTCTTTGTGATGGGAGGGGTTTACAGACCACTTTTTGGAAATTACACGGCCGATCACACCGCATTGAACCAGCGCATGCTAGGGGCAGCCTTAGGCAAAAGACCTTATGACATTAATTTCAAGGCTGTCTCCTTGGGAACGGCGCCCAATGTACCTTACGCAAACTTTCACCTGATCGATGGTAATGCCACCGACAAGGGGGGGCATCGCGGCATGGCAACCAATCTAGGACTAAGGTTCGTGACTCTCGGCGCCTCCATCAACTACTCCTACTGGATCTCAGAAGATCGCAGCGATTTTACGAAGCCCATTAAGCTGGAAATGCACTCGATGCATTCCGCAGCAAGAGTTGGACCCACCGTGCTAAGCCTTGAGTTATTCAGTATTGCAAAAGACCAAGAGCAAGTCGGGTTTCAAAGAGGAGGCGTAACCGCTTTTGAATCCTACACCCAAATGTGGGCGGAAAATTATTTGGTGGCGAACCTCTCCTACGCCAATCGCACCCCGGAAATTATGCCGGGCAGTACCGTTGAGCTAAAGACCGGTGTCCGTAGTTTCCTCATCCCTGGCTTAGAGCTGCTGTTGCTGTTGGAAAACCATATCCTCAAAGCGACGTCTACCGCTGCTCAGCCTAAAACGGAAGTAAGCACCAGGCAATTGACCATGCAAGCTCACACTTTTTTCTAAGGTAAATTCTTGTTCCACTATCCAGGTCTGGCTGTGAACTTGAATTGCATATAACTCAAAAAGAAGTCTGAAATGAGAATGGTCACCAAGGAAATCACGACTGCGGCCGTAACAGCTTTGCCCACTCCCTTGGCCCCGCCACTAGCGTTAAACCCCATGTAACATCCTAGCGAGGAAAAAATCATGCCGAAAATCACAGCCTTTTGCAGTCCTTCCACAAGATGCTCAGGCTTGACGATCCAAGTGATATTCTCAAAGAAAATCCCGACATCGACATTAAAGAGCATGACCCCAATCACATAGGAGCTCGCAACCCCAGCAAGGACAAAGATCCCTGTCAAAAGCGGCATCATAATCATGGATGCAGCAATGCGCGGCGCTACCAAATACCAAACTGGGTTTACAGCCATAATGCGCATCGCATCAATTTGCTCATTGACTCTCATGGTCGCGATTTCTGCCGCCATGGAGGACCCTGCTCGCCCAGTTACAAGAAAGGAACCGATAACGGGAGCCAGTTCTTTCGATAGCGCGACCCCAGCCGCAGCTCCAATCATGGATTCGGCCCCAAAAATTCTAAAAATGTTACCAAACTGCAGACCAAAAACCGCGCCAATCATGATCCCGCTTAGCACAGTAATGGTAAAACTCCTGGTGCCAACAAATTCTAACTGAAGAATGAGTAGCTTAAGGCTCACCGGTGGTACCACGATCCGATAACAGGCCTTGCCCACAAAGAGGAGATAGTCCCCAAAGTTGCTTATGGGCGTCAATAGCCGCTGCCCGAAATAGACAATAATGCGTTGCATGCGCTCGCTTTTTCTTGATGGGTTAGAGGGCCATGAAGACGACTGAGCAACGGGTCATCAAAAGCCCTCATTCCTATCTAAGAATCTTAGCAGATTTGCCCGGTCAGGGGAAACGATGGAGACATACCTAGGTTAAAGCCCTCCGCTCGGCAGTAAAACATGGACGAGTTAAGGTAGAGATAGGACGCCAAAAGGTCGAGGTTCGGAAGCCTTTCCCAGGCTATCTAAATTAGGTTTCTAATGCCAAGCCAAAGGACTTTGCGGTTGGAAGGTCGCTCAAGTGATTTAACGCCAAGCGTTGTTTGTTCTTTCATAAGCCATAGGCCGTGAACCTAATTGGTCAGCGGGAATGTAAGCTGAGTTATTGATCTTTGCCCAGCTGCCTTCAATCGTCACCAAAAAATGATCGCCACTCTGAAAGGGTGCAACGACGTTACCTGACGCTGAGGGGCTATCAAACATTTTCCCGGCTTGCATCGCATAGAGCACCATGTAGCCTTCGCGGCCCATTGCTAGCCCGGCAACCGTGGCAGTCGCACTAGCCTGACCTGTCATAGACATTCCACCACCGCTAGTAGCAGCTGGTGCAGGAACAGCGGGAGCCGGTACAGACTCGTCCATGATACCCAAGGAGTCCCCCGTAGAGGCTGGTTCTTCATAGGCAATAGGCTCCATCCCTTCCGCACCCTCCGAAGAGTCTCCCATAATTTCCTCGCTTAATTCACCTTCTTCCGACTCCAGGCTGCCTTCTTCTCCTAGGACTTCACCTTCTGCGGACTCTTGGCCAAGGGCCTCTTGAGCAACGCCTTCCTCAGTTTCAATAACTTCGACTTCTTTGCCGTCTTGGCTGACTTCGAGCTGCTCTTGTTGTTCTCCACCAGAACATCCCCAAAGCAGCAAGCCCGCGCATGCGCCCATAAACAGTGTTGATACGACTTTCATGATTAAGCCTTTCCTTCAATGCAATCCTTGCCGGGCCGCACGCGTACGCGACCATTCCAACCAGTGGTAGTTTCGGCGCAAAAATTGCCGAGTTTAGTTTACCTAGGCAAAATTACTCTTGGGCATTCACAAAGAACTGCAGCTATCTTGCCTTAATTCAAACACCTAAGCCAAGCGATACGAATAAGAAAATAATTAGGGAACTCCGGTGTCTTATGCCTTCTGGGCACGATAGAATAGCCAAAGAGTCTTCCTATTGTGAGGGTATCTATGAACTCTGCCGTGTCCTTTGCAACCCTTTGCCTGGTGCTCTCGGCTTTGAGCCCTACAGTCGTGCGAAGTCAAGCATCAAGTTGCGCGCATCCCATCGTAGGCAGCATGGTCTTTGACGTGAGAAATAGCGCAAAAATGGTCGGTAGAGATTTCTTTGTCGCAAACAAAAAATCTCAGGAATGGTATTGGAATATCAGCCCCAAAATGCAAAGCGATATTGCGGCCTCTTACACGGGATGTATGCTTGAAGCTTTTATCGTCAATTCGAGTGCGCGTAAAAAGGGGCTGAATACGGCTCAGCCTGAGTACAGTGGTCAAGTCATCCGCATGTTCACGCAAGAGTCAGCAGGCAAATGCGAGCAATTCCTGGGCAAGCGCTTCGAGGCCAACCTGCAAGAAATCTGCTGCGACGGACGGGAGGAATCTCCTTGTCTTTATAAAACCTCACTGCGGGCAAGTGGTACGCGAAACCTTGGGCCCGCCGGCGGCAATCGCGGGAATCGGGAAACAGAGCAAGCGATTCGCTCTAAAGATTACCAGGCGGGCCTCAACTTTATGAAAAATGGTGACTATCGCCAGGCAGCGCGTTCCCTCGAGCTAGCGAAAAAGGCTGGCAATTTTGATCTATCCGGAACCTACTTCCTGGCCTTAGCCTATCGGAATTTGGAGCGTTGTGAGAAAGTCATCAAATTGCTAACTCCTATGCAAGTAAAATGGGAGAGAAGTGAGTTCTGGGCCACAGAAGAGGTTATGATTCGCAAATCCGTGTTTTTGTTGGCGCGATGCTATTCGATGAGCAATGATCCCTCACGATCATCCGTCATCCTGAATAGTTATCTTTCGGACCCAAAGAAATACA
>JBIKVD010000345.1:0-4511 GCA_044357055.1 Oligoflexales bacterium
TGAAATAAATGACTTTATATATATAGGAACGGAAGATGGATTTGTAAAAGTATATGAGTTGCTGTAGTAGTTATAAAATGTAAATAATTCGCTTACAAGTATTGTTTTGATAGGTTTGGATACCATAGACATAGAAGGGACCGTCGGAATTTTGTTGTCTGAGGTAAATTCCTAGTTCAATAGCCCGATATGTGCAATCGCATTTTCAATCGTGTTTTTCTCCTCCCTCTCCAGATGCCTGGTGTATAGCTTAGAGTCGATTCGGTGTAGTCCCCAGACCAACTCTATTTTCAAAGCCGTGAATGCCAAGACGCTTTCGAGGGCAGACTCTCCCATAGTGTCCATGCCTTTTGTTCTGCGCTTGAACTGACGGTTTATGGTTTCTATGGCATTGGTGGTGCGCAGGGCTACCCAAAGTGAGCGGTCAAATTTGAAAAGCGTCAGCAGCGAATCCAGGTCCTGTTCCAGGCAAGATGACCTGTCTGCCTCTCCAGCCGTCAGCTCCTGTAGGGTCGTAAACGCGACTCTGGCATCGTTTTCTGAGGACGCGTACATGACCTTGTGAGCTTGAGCTTTAAAGGCTTCTCGGAAACGCGCAGGTGCTTTTGCTAAGGCATTCCCAAGAGCATGAAACCAGCATCGCTGGGTCACTGCATATGGGAATTCTGACTTGAATAGTTTTTCTAGGCCGGGCAGCCCGTCCATGACTCCTAAGCGCAGCTTGCTTGCATTAAGACCCCTGGCCTTGAGGCTTGAGAATGCAGGTTTCCATGACTCGACATTCTCTTTGGACCCTGGTTCTATCGCCAGAATGCTTCTGCGATTGCTTCTATCAATGCCCAGAACGACCAGCGCCGGTTCTTTGGCTGTCGAGCCACGACGCTGCACTTTAAAATGAGTGCCGTCGACATACAGCGCCCAATAAGGCTGATTCAGTGGCCGATCTAGCCAATTGCGAGCCTCGTCTTCCAAAAGGGCCAGTGATCCATTCTGGCAAATATTGCTATTTGCAAATCGACGGGAACGCTGTAGAATCTTTAACAGATCATCATTAAAAACCATTGCAGTCACGCTTGAGTTGGAACACGACGCTGGCGCAGAACTGCGTCTCGCGCCAGCAATACCCTATTTTTTTAAAACATCATGAGGTTTGAATGTTAAGCAATCGATTTCTACCTACAGTGCTCGCAACAACTCTGGCGTGGTCCGCGTGTTCTCCGGGAAAAAACAACATGGATTCCGCCATAAAAAGCCAGTATGGGTCCAACTATCCCACTCGGACCATGAGCCCATCACGCGTTTTACCTGACAACCAGAACGCCCTTGAAATATCGCGCGTCTATCAAATTGATGAGGGCAATAGTTTTGATATTCGTTACAAGGGCTTTTTGATTCCTACAGTGATAAATGCCGATTCCCAAATAAAAATGCATTTAACCATCAGATACCCTGATCTTGGCAGCCAAGCCGACAATTTAGAAGTGGCGATTCCGATTAGAAGTTTAAACAGTTACACCAGGTTCTTCGTTTCTTCCACATGTGTTGAAGGAAGCTCGGGTGGTTGCGCAGTCGTTGCAGACAGAGCCATGGCAGCAGCCATGGCTAAGGGCAAAAATGGCAATGGAAATTTACGCGAGGCTGTGCTTGAAATCAGCTTTTCAGACGAAAAAAATAGAGTTGATAACAATTTTGGCCTCGGTTACAAGGTCTTTTTCCCCGCAAGCACATCAAGCGGGATAAACGCTCCTTCCAGCAATATCGACAATCCGATCAACCTTAGCAGACCGGGCGGTGGTGTTGGCGGCGGTTGCAGCGGCCAATGTGGTCTAATCGACATGTACATGCTGGTCAAAAACTTGGGCGTTAACAAAAGGGTCGGAATTGTCTATCAACGATTAGATGCCAATAACCACGCCATTGCACCTAGAGAACCTTGGGAAAAAATGCCGGCAACATATGCAGAACCAGGCGCCTCAGCTGGCATGGAACGCTGGCGCATTGCCATCAACTTTGCCGACAGAAACTATAAAATGGAATTTGCCGTCTTTTATGAGATCAATGGCACGACCTATTGGGACAACAATTACGGCCGCAACTATATCTGGGATAATGCTGCCAATTCGATTGTACAAAGATAAGTCACATGCGCTGCCATTTCCAAAAATTCAACTTGGCAGCGATTACATGCACGTTTTTAGTGTTTCACGGTTTCGGCCACAGAGTCATCCGCATACTTGGGAACGATTTTGCGAATATTGCTACCCAGCCAATCAGAAAAATACCAACCATCTGGACCGATCACCATATTGGTAGATGGACGTTGCCAGCCCTTTGAATCACTGGCTTCGACCTTGTTTTTGATAAAGAAGGCAAGGTGGTTTTTGTAAAAATGGGAAAACTAGCTGATGCGGATGTTGCGCAATTGGTGCAAGTCGTGCGAGCGAGCTTGTGAGTCTTACTTGGTAAGTGAATCCCAGCCAATCTAAAGATGAAAGGCTTTCAATCTGGGCCATTGATATCCAATCCTTGCCACTTTTTGCATTACCGTGCGCGCGTGCGTTTTCCAATGAGCTACTTCGAAAACCTCCTGTAATAAAAGATATTTTATACAAAATCAAATCTCTTAGTAAGCTGTTTAACATGCACGGCTTACTATAATATTTGACAAAATATAAAAAATACTCTATTATTTGTATAAATATCTTACTTTTATAAAAAAATGATAACATAGGGTGTGATTATGAAACTATTTACTTGTCTGCTGACATTATCGATTTTGTTTGTGTTTGAGAGCAAATTACATGCTGCTTGTTACCCAACCCATTGGGATGCGGCATTCATCCAGGATCTACAACCAGAAGGTGGGGATCTTACAGAAGTACATTTGAGTCATAATTCAGGTAATTATTATACTATTTCAATCTCGACTGCTTATACAAAAAAAGATGGAACTACAGTCGAGAAATACGACACTCTTGGTAATGGGGTATATTTTCAATGTTATTTTGGGTATTCGGATACAGAGATTTACTGTGAGGTTGATAATCGAGATCTAGGCTCTGTTAATTTGAAATTTTCCGTCACTTTTACAAAATCAGATAATTTATGGTCCGCGATAAAATACCGAAGCTGGTACAGCGAAGGCTTGGGACAGGATCTTCAGGAAAGAATAACTTTAGGTACTGGTTTAACTGGCAAGCTAGGACAATGTCCTTTGTAATTTATGGGTAGGAAATTCAACATCCTAATAGATTGGCAAAGTCCCTCACTTTAGTGGTATCAGGGCTGTTGGTTGGCAGCGATCCCCTCCTTTTGAAATAACAACACCAGGTAGAGGAACTCTGCCTGGTGTTATGTAGCGTTTGATTCTAGATCTTAGTCTAACATCGCCTTTAAAATCACGGTCACGGCTTCTTTTCTTTCTATTTTGTCGAGTTTGCCGTCCATGTCGTCATCAAAAAGAGACAGGAGTTGGATCAGCACATCCTTGAGTATCTGAGAGTACTCTTGACCTTGATCTACTTTTTCTTTGATGGGCTCAGAACATTCCATTGGCTCGATATAGACGTAATCCTTTTCATCACCGGATTCAATTTTGTCACTCTTAACGACTTCATTGGGAGCTTCGCTGCTCGACTCAGTTGTGGTGGCTACCTCTTCAATAGCGACCTCTTCAACGGCGATTGGCTCAGGAAGATCTTTGCCGCAAAACCCTGGATCTGGCATCACAGGTTCGATCCAGTGACAACGACCAATGCTGTTGGGCTCACGATAGTCGGTGGCTATCTGGCTATCATCTTCTTTAGCCTCTTCGGGATAATTGATAACATCTTCCACGCAATCATCTATGCCGGGGGGCAGATCGACATCACCGCCAGCGCAATAGTACTCAACAGTGCCGTCACTGTTTGTTATTTCCTTGCAATCGCTGTCCTTTTGACCAACTTTGCCGTCGTCATCTGACGCGACCGGATCGCTGCCATCGCCTGCGGGAATTCTTCTTCCCTCTGGTGGAGCACCGGCTCCAGCTTCGTCACCGTCAGCGCTTGCTGTTTCTGGAGCGCTTGTGTCATTACTGGAGCCTTTTTTAATTTCCGTATTCGAAAGTCGTGATGCGTATACCGCTGACTTGCTTTCGTAGTTTTGACTGCTCTTTTCGCCCACTAGGTTAGTCAAAAGCATGTCCGCAGTTTGAGCGTAAGTCATTTTCTCAGAATCTTGCTCTTGACTGGCTTGTGCCTTCTCCTCAGTCTCTTCTGCCTTAAAGAGGTTTTCACTACATGCGCTCAGAGAAAGGGCAAGAAAAAGTGCAGAGCCTTGCGGTAGACCAAGTTTCCTTTTCATATCGTCTCCTAATGTGGGTTGTTAGTAGTGCAGCGAATACCTGACCCTTATCGGCAGAATTTTGGGTTTACCCAAGAGGTGGGAGTGATTTGGCGTATTCCTGTGTATACCGGGCAAGCGCGAGGGGACCCTGTTTTTTCTAATATTATGATTATATTAGATTTAGT
>JBIKVD010000346.1:0-4508 GCA_044357055.1 Oligoflexales bacterium
AATGGCAACCCGATGGTGGCCGAATCGGTGATGGCACATCCCCGTGTAGAATCGTAGGGTCAGAATGCCGACGAGGGTCGGGATTTGGAATCGAGCGGATCAAAGCCTGGGTGTAAGGATGAACGGGCTTGGAGAAAAGATCCGCCGCAGAGGCTATTTCCGCACATTTACCTAAATAGAGTACCATGACCCGATCGCACATGCGTTCAACGACAGCTAGATCGTGGGCGATAAAAACATAGGACAAGCCAAATTCATCCTGCAGGTCCATCATCAAGTTAAGGATTTGGGCCTGAACGGAAACATCTAGAGCCGACACCGGCTCGTCAAGCACGATGAGCTTTGGATTTAACGTCAAAGCCCTGGCGATGGAAATGCGCTGGCGTTGCCCCCCGGAAAATTCATGGGGATACCGGTTACGGTGACTTGAGCGTAGCCCAACTCGTTCCAAGAGGGCTTCCACTCGGGCCGTGCGCTCCGCTGGGGTGCCTATCTTGTGAACATTCAAGCCTTCGATCAAGATTTGCTCGACCGACATGCGTGGGTTAAGAGAAGCAAAAGGATCTTGAAAGACAACCTGCAAATTCCGCCGGATAGGGCGCAAGGCATGGGGACCAGCTTTGGCCAAGTCCTGCCCTTCAAACCAGATTTCCCCTTCCGTGGGAACTTCTAAGCGAATGACTTGTCGCGCCAGAGTAGATTTGCCGCAGCCGCTTTCACCGACAATCCCGAGCGTTTCCCCTTGGTAAACATCAAAACTGATGCCATTGACCGCAAAAACATTACCCACGGTCTTGAGAAACAGCCCGCCCTTGATGGGGTAGAATTTCTTTAAATTTTTTACGGATAAAATCCTCTTTTGGCCGACTTGCTGCGGCGTCCCATTCTGAGATTGAGACAGCTGAGATTGAGACAGCTGAGGGTTATTTTTTGACATCAGGTGGCCCCCCATTGACTAGAACTGGCCAGTCCTATCCTAGGAAAATGACACCGCACCACACGACGGCCCGGAATTTTGGTTTCAGAGGGAATTTCAACGCGGCAGCGGTCTTGAACGTAAGGGCAACGATCCGCAAAGCGGCAGCCGGCGGGCAGGCGGTGAAGTTCAGGTACCGTACCGTTTATGACCGGAAAACGAGGCCTCTTTCGATTGGTGTTCGCAGCAGGTGCATGAGAAGAAAGCCTGCGTTCCTGTCGTTCCATCTCAGTCAAAGGAGCCGGAATCGAACGCAGCAAACCCTCCGTATAAGGATGCGCTGGATTGGTAAAGAGGTCAATAATAGGCCCTTGCTCAACGATTTGACCTGCATACATCACGCAAACATAGTCGCAGGTCTCAGCAACAACGCCTAAATCGTGAGTGATCATTAAAACGCTCATGCCAAAGGACTTCTGCAATTCTTTCATTAAACGCAAAATCTGGGCTTGAATCGTTACATCCAACGCGGTGGTCGGCTCGTCAGCTATTAACAGTTTTGGGCGATTTAAAAGCGCCATCGCAATCATTACCCTTTGCCTCATGCCACCGGACAACTCGTGCGGGTATTGATTGAGGCGGTTTCTTGGCTCTGGTATTCCCACTAGGCGCAACATTTCTTCGCAGCGTTGCATGGCCTCGGGCTGACTCACTGGGAAATGCGTGGTGATCATTTCTGATAGCTGACGACCAATTTTATGAACGGGGTTCAAGGAAGTCATGGGCTCTTGAAAAATCATGGCGATATCTCGCCCTCGGACCTGACGAATACCAGCAGCATCAAGATCGAGTAGATTCTTGCCCTGAAAGAGAATCCGTCCACCGCGATAATTTCCTGGCGGACTTGGCACGAGTTGCATGATGGACAAAGAGGTTACAGATTTGCCACTGCCGGACTCGCCCACGAGGCCGACAACTTCGTTTTCTTTGACGCGAAAAGAAACTTGATCTACTGCTCGAAGGGAGCCATCGTCCGTATCAAATTCTGTTATCAATTGATCTACGAACAACAAATCCGTCATTTTATGCATGCCTTTGGGATTGTCACTAGGGAAACCGATAACCAGTCATAACTGCTATCTTACTATCTAACATTTGAGAAAATGACTAGTCGATAGCTAAATGGCAAAAATCTTGAGGGACGCCGTCACTTTAGCGAAGCTTTAGAGCTGAACCGCTAAGGCAAAGGCGTCTAGCAATGCCTTTTTGGCATCAAGTTCGGCAGCCATCCGAGCCCCACCGATCACATGCAGCCTTTCCGCCCCCAGTGCCGACAACTGAGGCTCAAGATCACGATTAGCCACACTACCTGCGCATAGCACAACCTGATCTACGGCCAAGAGTTTCGTGCTCCCGTCAGCCATACCCAACTGCAGACCACGCTCGTCGAGGTTCTGATACTCCACCCCGCTGATCATCTGCACCCCATATTTTTTCAACATCGCACGCAGAGCCCAGCCGGTGGTCTTATTGAGATTTTCACCCATTTTTCCCGGGCGGCGCTGAAGGAGGTACACCTGCCCTGGCAAGTGAAGATCGGCGGGCTTTTCCAAACCACCTTGAACATTCATATCTTTGGAAATTCCCCAGGTCGCAAAATAATCAGGGTGCCCTTTGGCAGACGCCACGGTGAGAAGCTTGTGGGCCACATATTCCGCTACGTCAAAACCCACACCGCCAGCGCCGATAATAGCGATGTTTCGGCCAATGGGGGCCTTACCGCTCAGAAGATTTTGGTAGTCCGTGACCATTTCATGATCAGCCCCTGGGAAATTAGGCCTCCGTGGCTTCACCCCGGTTGCCAAGACGACATGATCGAAGGGCTTGAGTTGGTCGGCGGACACGTTCGCCCCAAAATGCATTGGGACTTGGGCTTGGCGGAGCTGATCCGCAAAATAAGAGATGGTTTTAGCATAGTCAGCCTTGCCAGGAATCTCGGCGGCCAAGCGAAACTGCCCTCCCAAGCTGTGGTCCTTCTCAAATAATTCCACCTTGTGACCGCGCTGGGATGCATAGTGTGCGAAAGCTAAGCCCGCGACACCTCCTCCCACGACGGCTATCCGACGCGAGTTTGCGCTTGGAGTGAGGACGCGCTCCGTTTCAAAGGCGGCAAGAGGATTGACCAAACAACTGGCACGACGACCTGCAAAAATATGGTCTAAGCAAGCCTGGTTACAGCCTATACAGGTGTTGATGGACTTTGCTTCGCCCCGCGCGGCCTTGTTCACAAAGTCTGGATCAGCAAGCAGTGGCCTCGCCATCGCAATCATATCGGCTTTGCCCGCAGCAAGAATAGCCTCCCCTTGATCGGGGGTATTGATCCGATTGGTCACCGCGAGAGGAATGCTCAAGTGCTTTTTGAATTCTGCAACCCAGTCCACAAAAATTCCGTGGGGTACCATGGTAGAAATCGTGGGAATGCGAGCCTCATGCCAACCGATCCCAGACGTAATCAGGTCCACTCCCCTGGCCTGAAGTTGCTTGGCAAAACCGAGCATTTGCGCGCCGCTATTGCCTCCCTCGACAAGCTCTAATAAAGAGGTGCGAAAGACTAAAATTCCCGTTGACCCTAGAGCATCGCGAACCTTTTCCACAATTCGCAAGGCCAGCGTGGATCGAGCCTCGAATGATCCACCCCACTCGTCTTGTCTACGATTGGTGCGCGCCGACAGGAATTGGTTGATGAGGTAGCCTTCGGATCCCATCAGTTCGACGCCATCATATCCAGCTTTAGCCGCCAAAACTGCACACCGCGCAAAGGAATCAATGGTCTTCTGAATCTCGCGCACGCTCATGGCTTTAGGACTAAACGGCGAAATGGGTGATTTGCCGGTGGAGGCTGAAACAATCCAGGGGTGATAACCATAACGCCCTGCGTGCAGAATTTGCGCGACGATTTTGCCACCGGCCGAGTGTACGGAGGAAGTCACTTGGCGATGTTTACTGACTTGCCAGGGCCACTGCAAGGTAGCCGCAAGGGGACTCAGGCGGCCGCGATAGTTAGGAGCGATTCCTCCCGTTACGATGAGACCCACCCCTCCTTGCGCTCTGCGAGCCAGATAGGAGGCCCATTTTCCACCGTGCCATGGTTTGTCCTCTAGGCCGACATGCATGGATCCCATTAAGACACGGTTGCGGATCTCATGGCCAGCGAGGCGAATGGGGGCTAATAAATGGGGAAACCGGTTCATTTCATGGGATTGCGACATTGGGACGAGGTCCTTACAGTGACGGGCGGCAGTGCGACAGAAGGGAATCAACAAACTCTGGCCAAACAATCGATGCTTCGGAACCCGCTATGTTCAGGTCATAAAGCGAATCACCTCTTTGGTCTGCCCATTGCTCACAGGATAGGTAGGCTGGCAGCAATCTGGCCTTCAAAGCACTAGGGCTGGGATGATTCCAAACGGGCAGCAACTGAAGCATCAAGGACGTCAGGGCTTCGGGAGCGAGCAGTTCCTCATCGACCATCTGAGCCGCAAGATCCATGGCGGTGACATAGCCCCGTTGCTCCGAAAAAAGCTGATCGGAA
>JBIKVD010000071.1:0-14619 GCA_044357055.1 Oligoflexales bacterium
TATAATCGACTGTTCGCCATGTTTGTTCGAGACTATTACGGCATCATTTTGCCCTTTGGCTCTCAACTTCTTTTATATTTGACGGATCTGAAAGTGTTTATTCGGCTATCGCTTATTAAGCACCTGCCCTTGAACGTGACAAAGTCCTTGATCAATATGAGAAACAAAGTATTTCCTAAAAACTAGCTTTTCAAAACGGGCGCCAGATTTGGGTTAGGGTAAAAGAGCATATGAATATCCAGCAGGAATCTCCAAGCAGGTTTGCTTTGGGCGGAGCCCAATTTGGCTTGGATTATGGCATCACCAATTTGGAGGGAAAAGTTAGTAGCACAGCCCTCCGCGCACTTCTTGAGTATTCCTGCAAAAGGAATATTAGAACTATCGACACGGCCTTAGCTTACGGCGATAGTGAAGAAGCCCTTGGTCGTGCCGAGGCCGCAAGCCTGGGGTTTCGCTTTGTCAGCAAGACAAGTCCCGATTTGTTAAAGCGAGATAGGGCACAGATATTTGAGACCCTCATCAATGACACGATTGGATCGATCCGCCGCCTGAAAGCACAGAAACTGCATGGTCTTCTGGTACATCGAATAGATGACCTTTTTAGCGATTTAGCACCTACCATTGTGAGTGCACTTGAAAACTTGAAAGCAACTGGCCTAGTCGAGAAAATTGGCGTCTCTCTTTACGATCCTAGCCAACTCAGCCCTGTCTTGAAACTATTTACTCCTGACATTGTTCAGCTGCCATTCAACATCTGGGACCAGAGGTTTCTGAGCGATGGCAGCATCACAAAGCTAAAAAGCCTCGGGATCGAAATCCACGCTCGATCTGTCTTTTTACAAGGAGTGCTTCTGACTGAGCCCAAAGACCTACCCCAGCGCTTTAAGCCGTGGCTTGAGGACATCACCAGATATCATAATGTACGCAAGGCAGCCAAACTCTCCGCACTTTCCGCAGCGATAAGTTTCGTCCATGCGAGACCAGAGATTGATCACCTGATATTGGGGGTCGTCAATCAGATGCAACTAGCTGAAATCCTGCAACAAGCCGATCAACACTGGCCACTTGATACAGACTTCGCCTCGTTTGCCATTGCGCAGCCCGAACTTATCGACCCTCGAAAATGGGCCGGGAATTAGAGGTTGGGTCTGAAGTCAGGATCGATATTTTTCACAATGAGCTGACGCAGCTGCTGGACATTTAACCATTCGCTATTGGTGCCAGAATTATATTGAAACCCCATCGGAACAGCTTTGGCCTTGAACCTCTCCATATAGTCGTGCAACTCCCAATTTCGTGAGAATGGCAGGATAGTATAATACTTGCCGCAATCCAGGGTGTACATCGAATCGGAGGCTGTTATCATTTCCTCGTGAATCTTCTCTCCTGGACGAATCCCGGTGACTTTTATTTCACACTCAGGTCCTATAGCGTTTGCCAGCTCCGTAATACGATAAGATGGAATCTTCGGCACAAAAATCTCGCCACCCCAAGCATTCTTAAAGGCATAAAAAACCAAATCCACACCTTCATCCAAAGTGATATTGAATCTCGTCATCTCTGGATCCGTTATAGGTAACGTTTTTTCTTTTCTCTTCTCCATGAAAAACGGTATGACGGAGCCCCGGGAGCCCATAACATTGCCATAGCGGACCACCGAAAATATAATATCGCGTTTCCCTTTGATATTGTTCGCCGTGGTAAAAAGTTTATCTGAGCAGAGCTTGGTCGCTCCATAGAGGTTAATGGGAGCCGCAGCTTTGTCGGTTGAAAGAGCAATGACCTTTGAAACTCCTGAGCTTAGAGCCGCATCAATGACATTCTGAGCGCCCATGACGTTGGTCTTGATGCATTCCATGGGATTATATTCCGCTGCCGGGACCTGTTTAAGCGCGGCTGCATGAACGACATAATCAACATCTTCAAAGGCGCGAGTTAATCGTGAAAGATCACGGACATCACCAATATATATGGGGTATTAGCCATTTCATATTGCTTGAGCTCATCCCGCGAGAATATTATAATTCTCCCAATCGCTGGTTCACTCTTAAGTAATCGCTCAGCAAATTTTCGACCAAAGGATCCCGTTCCACCTGTAATTAAAACACTGCGCCCAGCGAACATAGAGTTCTCCAAAAATCATCATTTTCAAAACAAACTAGAACTTCTGCTGATTCAGCATTATTGACCAGAAAATTAAAGCACCACCAGTTTGGCTGGACTGATCTTGAAGGGGAATACACCATTTGTCAATTAGCCAACAACCTGCATTATGGCCTGCTTTAACATAATGTCCCACCCAAGATGATTCGTATTCCGATGCTGCAACTCGCTAAAATTTCTCACTCTATTCTCCAAATCACCTACCGAGGATGCAACCGCCAAAAGGCCTCGCATTTTCTCCGTGGGGTATAGCTCTTCGCAAATCGGTGATAGACCAATAGATGGCACGCCAAATTGAGCCGCTTCTATAACAACCGAGGAATTGAAAGTAATGTGAAGCGTGCACAGGCACAGCAATACTGGCAAGGGAATGTCCGTTGCAAAGCGAAAGTTTTCCGGGGTGATGCCACAGAAAGCCGTTTGCTTCTGCACCTGCGATTCTTGGTCAAACAAAGCTGGATGATTGCGCACAACAAATTCGTAGCTTCCTTGGTGCGCCTTCACGAATGAAACAAACCAATCCAGCAAACCATAGTTTGGCACCCCATGTTGGAGAGAAATAAGGACAATAGGGCGCGTTAAGGATTTTATTCTCTTTATCCAAATGTCTGTTTCTGGCGTCGGTTTGAAATTCGTTTGGGCATAAAGATGCCACTGGTTGCCGATGACGATCGCTTTGTGTTGACCTGAAATGGCCCAAGATTCTATCAGATCACGATCATGGAGACTCCAAACCCAGAAATACTTAGGCAATAGAATGCATAGGCGTCCACTAGGTAAATACCAATGAGCATAGGCGAGATGATTGTCATGCATCACACCGTGCTGCAAATCAACGGTCGCAATACCCAAGCTGTTGGCAGCAGCAACAACTCCTGCCACTACAGGAGTGTAATAGCAGGTCACAAAAACCACTCTTGGCGGATGCGCACGCAACTTTCTTTGGAAATAAAGCTTCGCAGCAGCAGCAAGGAAAAATCCATTTACAATGATACTAATTTGTTTAGACGACAACGGCAGGCCATTCTCAGCTAACACCTTTAGTATGTCTGCAATCTCCTTTAATAGCTGACGTTGTCTTGCCACCTTAAGGACTAGTGCTAGCAGGTAGATTTTTTGTGGGAAGATTTCCCATTCTTCCTGAAAATCCGCTAAATTAATTGCTGTGCCTGGCTTTGATATCAAAAGATTTTTTGATTTCAAATCGTGATTTCTTAGGGATTCGTTTATGGGCGTTAGAAACTTGTTGACAATCTTTCCCGCCAACTCCGCCAAATAACCATGTTGGGATATAGAGAGAACATCAAAACCTTGCAAAGTAAACTTCTTGAACAAAGTCTGGATGATTAGAAGGAGTCTCGCACTCCCCCTGGATTTCCCCATCGCAAATGTTCCTGGGCTCTGAAAATTGCTAAGATTAAAGCGGATATGTGCCCAGATGGGGATCCCTAGCATGGATATTTGGGAATAATCGTGCGCATGCTCTATCTGAGAGACAATCTGATGAAGCGGCCGTGTCATGAACTGGTTTGCAATCCTTTTTTATAGGGAAATTATAACGCTTCGAGAGAAGGTTGCTCAATGAATAGCATTACTTCGCTCCTAACTTCTTTTCCAGGTTTAATTGCAAAAGGCAACCCATCTGCGCCGGACATCAAAGGCATTATTTGCATATATGCGCTATTAATAGCTCTAGCCCAATGATATTTCTTATTGACTATCATAATATTGTAAAGAGAAGAATCAGATCCTTTTGCCCTCTGATTACTGTCTACCTAAGACAGAGTCTTCAACCAGTTAAGAGGTGGCAGAGAAGACTTCTTCGAGCTCTTTGAGTCATGCCACCAACCCTACCCAGCTTGCGATTCAGGATATCGTTCAACCACCATCCATCGCTAGATTGTGTCCAGTGACATAATTTGATACATCGGAGAAGCCAAATAGGCGGCACAATGCTTTTTCCATCATGCCAGATCCATGTTACTGCAAAGATCATTGAAGGGCTGCCTGAGGCTATACCATCATATTTTAGACCCACTGTGGGAAAGCCAAGCAGGCTTGGCGCGAAAGCAATAGAATTACACACTAGCGTCCGCCATATTGCGTTGTTATTTCTTCAAGATTTTTTGGCTGTAGTTACCACGGTCATGGGTGTTAATATCATGTCTTATCTGGATAACTTCTTGAAACCTTACCATCTGCCTCTCCTAATTGATTAGAGTTAGTCCGGGTAAGTTTCGGTAAAAAATGAGCGTTCTGTTAATCCTATCAACTGGCAATTTCATAAAGGTCAAAGGAGAAAGCATGGTGTTGGCGATCCTTCAAGCTAGAAGCTCCTCCAAGCGGCTGCCTGGAAAAGTATTGAAGCCCATTTTAGGCAAGCCAATGTTGCAATTGCAAATTGAAAGGATTAAGCGGAGCAAATACATCGATAGGATTGTGGTGGCCACAAGCGATAGCGCCGACGATGTTCTAATCCATGATTTATGTTCGCACCTGGGAATTAGTTGTTATCAGGGTAGTCTAGATGATGTTCTAGATCGCTTCTATCAATGTGCTAAAATGCAGCCGGGAAATCAGCATATTATGCGACTAACCGGGGATTGTCCGTTAATCGATCCTGGTTTCCTGGATATTTTGATTAACTTCTATCAATCCGGAGCCTATGACTACGCCAGCAATTCGTTGCAGCCATCCCTTCCGGATGGCTTGGATGCGGAGATATTTTCATTTTCTGCGCTCGAACAGGCTTGGAAAAATGCTCGACTAAAATCTGAGCGCGAACATGTTACACCTTACATTTATCGTCAGGGTGGAGAATTCAATGTCGGCATTTTCCGAGTTCCGATTGATCTGTCATGGATGCGTTGGACAGTCGATGAGCCCGAAGACTTTTTCTTCGTGGAAAGAGTCTACCAGAGTTTGTACCCCCTAAATCCCGAGTTCACGACGACAGATGTGCTTAAGTTGTTGTATCGCAATTATGAAATGGTATCATCTGATGCGCGATTTGTACGAAATCAAGGGTATGTTAGTAGTTTAGAAAAGGATATTGCTGATGAATCTAAAATCTAAAATATCAAAGAGCTTGGCTCTGCAAGAAAAAGCCAAAAAAATCATTCCAGGTCTATCTCAGCTGCTTTCAAAGCGCCCTGATATGTTTTCATATGGTGTTTGGCCCGGATATTTTGAACGCGCCAAAGGTGTGGAAATTTGGGATTTGGATGGAAATAAGTACGTAGACATGAGCATTGGTGGTATTGGGGCCAATGTTTTGGGCTACAGTGACTCCGATGTTGATAATGCCGTTGTCGAGGTTATCAAAAAAGGCACAAGCAGTTCTCTGAACTGCCCCGAGGATGTTGAGTTAGCCGAGAAACTAGTTTCTCTCCATCCCTGGGCAGAAATGGCGCGTTTTTCCCGTTCCGGTGGTGAGGCTATGGCCATTGCAGTGCGGATTGCTCGCGCCAGCACAGGCCGAGACAAGGTTCTCTTCTGCGGCTACCATGGTTGGCATGATTGGTATTTAGCAACAAATCTGGAAGACGCTAGCAACTTGAATCAGCATCTTATTGCGGGTCTGTCTCCCATCGGTGTCCCCAAAGGACTAAAAGGCACAGCAATTCCCTTTCACTACAATGATGCCGCAGAGTTGGCAGGTCTAATCCGTAAACATGGTCCCGATGTTGCCGCCATAGTAATGGAGCCCATTCGAAATCATGAACCGAAAGACAATTTTTTGCAGGAAGTTCGTGAGATTGCAGATAGGAACAAGTCGATACTCATCCTCGATGAGATCTCAGCTGGCTTCAGGCTTTGTACTGGCGGTGCTCACCTAAAGTATGATTTGCGTCCTGACATAGCAGTTTTTTCCAAAGCATTGGGAAATGGCTATCCAATATCAGCGATCATTGGTCGAGGCTCTATAATGGAGGCGGTGCAAACCAGTTTTATCAGCAGTACGAACTGGACGGAAAGAATTGGCCCCACTGCAGCTTTGGCGATGATCCAAAAGTTCGAGAATAAAAAGGTTTACGAGCATCTAGTTAAAATAGGGTCATTGGTTCAAAGTGGTTGGAGGGAAACGGCTAGAAAACATAATGTATCTATTGATATTGGTGGCATCCCTCCATTGAGCCACTTTTCCTTCAATGAAAAGAACTCGGCGGATCTCAAGGCTCTGTTTATTCAGTTGCTGTTGGAAGATGGATTTCTAGCGTCAACCAATTTCTATCCCATGTACGCTCATACCGAGACGCACGTTTTTGACTATCTTAAATCTTGCGACAAGGCGTTTGCGAAGTTGTCAGCAAATTTGCATAATCCCGATATTCGCAGCTTGCTTTATGGAGATCCGGCAAAATCTGGATTCGCGCGACTGACATGAATATTTCTCCAGTCAGTCAAATCGCAAACAGTAAAGAAATAACTCTGCGTGCGGCAAGCTCCGATGATTGTAACCTGCTATTTAAGTGGGTGAATGATGCTCAGACCCGGCACATGTCGCTGAATAGCACGCCGATTGACTTTAGTAGTCACCAGAAATGGTTCAGTGAGATATTGCTAAACCCTAACCAGCATCTCTACATCGCCCTGGAGGGGCAAAACGCTTTTGGAACATGTCGAGCCAATTTTGTGGACGGATACTACCATCTTTCCTGGCAGATTTTCCCGCCCCATCGCGGAAAAGGATTGGGATTGGCCATGGTTAAGCTTTTGGTTGCCTTGCATCTGCCCTGTAGGGCCGTTATCAAGAAGGACAATTTCTCGTCAGTTAAAATTGCACAGAATTGCGGTTTGCAGTTACAGAGCGATTACAATGGTCTATTAACTTATACAGGGTAAGCGCCCGGCGTCGCGTTTAATTACCCACAAGTATGTTAAACTCCAGCACTAAAAATTTGATATGAGGTAAAGTAAAAGGTATGCAGAAAAAGGTTTTTTTGGATGGAGAAGCTGATGCATGGTATCGCAGAAATTCCGTGAGCATAGCCGATCGTGACAGACACGTTTCAGATCCAATTATGACAGAATTTGAGCGATTTGGTATCAGAGCTAGAAATGTTTTGGAAATTGGATGCAGCAATGGTTGGAGACTAAATGCCTTAAAAAACACTTGGACCAATTGCAATGCCTATGGAATAGACCCATCATCTGAGGCAGTGTCTAATTCCAAGAATGATTATCCTGGAATAAATTGTCAAGTTGGCACAGCGGATGCATTGCCTTATGCTGACAGTACATTTGATTTGGTGATTTTTGGCTTCTGTCTATATTTGGTAGATCGTAACGATTTGTTTCGTATCGCCGCCGAGGCGGATCGAGTTCTTTGTGATGGCGGTATCTTAACTATATTAGATTTTTATTCAGAGATCCCATACAAAAATAGATACACTCATAAAGAAAACATGCTCAGTTTCAAGATGGATTACTCTCGAATGTTTACATGGAATCCTGCTTATCGATTGTATTCAAACAGAGTTATGGACCACAATGGCAGTGGATTTGGTGATCCAGACAATAACATATCTGTTACCATCCTAAAAAAAGACATCAAAAATAGTTTTCCATTTAATCCATTCATTTGATGCCACTTCAATAGTGCGCCCCGTTTTCTGGTTCCGACTATATGAACTGGCCCTAGCCGTTTAGTTAGGCTCTAACCTGGACGAATTTCATCACTAAGACACCCCGAAAAGCTCCCACCGATTGGGGAATACCTCGATGCATGCCATCTTGAGATGTAATCAACAGGGTCCCTTTTTTGCCAAGGAAAACGACCGGACTCATCTTGCCAGAGTGGCGCATATCCATAATAGGATAACCTTTCAGGAAGTTAACACACACATTCCAGTACCGCCAAAGATTGTGTCTGTGTGAGGCTTGAATATAAGCGTACGGGCCCTCACTTTCAGAATTGACATCCGTTAAATAGATAAATGCTTTGTAGTGTTTGACACCAGCGGCATCGATATGAAAGCAACGGGTGTTTGTTACCGACTTATTAAGATAAACATTGTACCCGGTAAATTGCATGGCAGAACCTGCGGCCTCCTCGATGGAATTTTGGACCCAGGCGAGGTTCACTTCGGTAAGAAGATCTTTCATAGAGTCCTGAACATCATGCATGTCCACCATGCCGGTATCGTATTTTTCTTGACCATCATGGCTATCACGAATATCAATTCGCGTGCATCCGGTCATCAAAGCCGGATCAGCGACAAACTGCTCTGCTCGCGCTAAAATCAAATCACATGATTTCTCACTTAAAAATGACTCTCTTGTTACAAAGCCATCCAAATACAGCTTATTTCCCGACTTCTTGTTCCATAGAAATTTGAAGTCGGACAACAACAATCGATATATCATCCAGGACAGCTTTAGAATCCCATTCTGTGACTTCATTAGAACTCCCGCATTTAGACCAGAGGTCTCATCTTATGTCGCGATTTTGACGATAAAGTAGCTATTTGTCTAGATGATATCCATCATAGAGAATGGACCCGGAGTTTGTCATATTGCAAAAAGACAAGACAAACACTATCCTACCAAATTCTAAGGATGCCTTCCTGGGAGTCAGCTTTTGAAGCAGAAAATATTAATAATATCAACAGTTCATAATTGGAATGACGTACGGATATACCTACGTGAAGCCATGACCCTGGCCAATGCCGGGTATGATATTGAGCTCGCTGCAGTCGCTACCGCTGAGAATATGCCTCAAAATATCAAGATCAGGGAATTGCCCCAGTTCAAAAACCGGCTCATGCGGGCCATTCTTGGTAGCCTTATCTCAGCTTATTTGTCGCTTACATCGAAAGCTACCATTATCCATTTTCATGATCCTGAACTCATACCTATCATGTTTTTCGTCAGCTTTTTCAAGAAAGTGATTTATGACAATCATGAAAACCTTCATGATGGCTTGAAAGATAAGCATTGGATACCTTTAAAAAAATTCACCTTGCCCGCATTTCTTCTCATTGAGCGGATCGCCATGAAAAGATTTAGTATCGTACTGGCGGAAACATCCCATGCCGTCCATTATCAATCCCATTCCGGCGACCTCGAAATTGTGCAGAATTTTCCGGATTATTCCTTCTTTGTCCCTTATCAAATGCATTCGAGATCACTGGAACAAATTAACTTGTTTTATGTGGGAGGAGTGACTAGCGCTAGGGGAATTGTCACCACCCTTGCTGCACTAAAAATCCTCAAAGACCGTTCCGTACCTTTTAGCTTTCATTGCATTGGTCCTTTCCAATCTGCCATTTCCGAAAATGAGCAGTTTAAAACGCTATCCGAGGAGCTAGGCAACCAAGTCATATTTTATAATAGATTGAGCCTGCACAAAGCTTATGAAATCTCAAAGAAATGCAATGTCGGCATTGCCTTGCTAAAACGAACTAGGAATTATTATGAGTCCTACCCGACCAAATTATTTGAGTATATGGCCATTGGTATGCCCTACATAACATCCAATTTCCCATTGTACGCAGAATTGGTTGACGAAACTAAGAGTGGCATTTACTTGGATCCGGATGATGCTGAGCAGTTGGCGACCTCCTTACAGACAATCATCGCCAACAAAGAACAATATCAAAGCATGGTAATGAACGGCATTAGAGCTGTGTCCAGCAAATATAATTGGGACATAGAATCTCAGAAGCTCGTCAAACTCTATCAACAAATCTTCGCTAACAAAAACCTCATGAGCTTAAGAGCCAAAACTTAAGAGACAGCAACTGAATGATCTCCTGAGATCTGAGCCGAGTCCGTTTTTGGCTTTTTGTAGAGCAACAAGAACAACACGAATATTATGGCGACTGGTTGTACCATCACCAATTTTGTCAATAAAAATCCCACTAAACAGATCAGCAACCGAAGATCTTTGATGGCTCGACGAATCAAGAACAATAGAAAAAAACCAGCCAAGACCCCATAATCGTAGATCAGGCTAAACCACAGTCCCGAGTCATAATACAGGCAGTGGCAATCATTCACAGTCCATCCACCTAGCAATTGTCGACTGAAATCTTGAGCCCACCAAAAGAGTAAAGGCACAAGCTTTGCCTGCACCGAATAACCGCTGAATCCTTCGACCAATCGGCCATCTAAGTAAAAATAGATTTTTTCATACTGCGACAAAGCCGCAACAAATGCCGTCGCCCCTAAAAGGATGCTAGCCTTAAGGCTGGAGAGGCACAACAAGATGAGAGCTATGATTCCTAAAACCCATCCGAATACGGAGAAACTCAAAAAAAAGGTCAAAATAGCAAGAAGCTGCACAACTTGAACTTTCTTACACAAATAGAGGTGCATAGCCAAAACAGGAAAAACAAAACAAACGTAAGTTCCGGGTTCATTGAACAATCCAGTACCCCGAAAGATGAGATCTTCACCAAGGGTTCCCACTGTTCTAGCTACCGCAAATGGCGACAGGACATAACCCACCAATTTATAGACCCCGTATTGGAGATACCAGAAACCCGCATTTATCCAAAGAATCATTGATAAAATGGGTGGCAACACCGTATCGAGCTTCTCTCGTTGACTTACAAGGTAGCGATAACCTAACACCAATGTTTGTGCTGCAAGAATAAAGCTTAAGCCTTGCATAGCGAAACTTTGGTAACTAGGCAAATAGGAGGAAAAATCATACCTCTTGTGATTCTTGAATTCATCAAGCGGAGCTTGAATAGGGGATAATAAAATCTCGTCTAGGCCTTGAACAACACTATAGAGAAGAGCAGAGAATTGGAGCCCAATCAGTAACCAAATCCAAGATGATATGGGACGTTTCTGTCGAATGGCGAGCAATGGGAAAAGTAAAAAAATCAGCGTAACCTTAAAAGCTAGCACTGAGGGATTAATGACCATTAACAAAAAGGCAGCGCTTACGATGACTCTATTCATAAAAGCGACTATATTTCACTTTTGAGCCGCGGCTGCTGCGGAAGGTATGCCCTGTAATGTCTTTGAAAAACGGCTATGGTGTACACTAAGAAAAAAGCTGCCATGACTCCTACCGCCACGGAAAATAGCACCATTTTTCCAAGTCTAGAATAGTCAAAACTCATATCCTGCACCGAAGTGACTTTGAAATCAAATTTGGTCAATAGCTCAGTTTTTGCGGCATCAAATATCCTACCCAATTCTTCGCTAGAAACTCCTGACTTGAGATAATCATCAACCAACTGAACCTGCTGACCATTTTGTTGTATGGAGAGAGTGACTTCGGACAAAGCCGCAATGATCGCATTTTCGGCAGCATCCCTCTCCAATAAATAAAAGGGAACATTGGAAAAATCGGTTGAGTTCCCCCCGACATTTTTATCAAAGAACATCATCATATTCTGTCGCTGCCCCGCAGTTCGCTCTTTAAGAGGCTGAGAAACAAAGGCCTTATGTTTATTCGACAGATTATTAAGTTCAATCGCAAGCCTAGAGTTTTTCAAAATCAATTCTGCTCTGCGTGTTTTTAAGATCTGCGATTCATAACGGTTTAAATCATCACTCAAACTGCTGAAAAGCACCGCAGGCAAAGATTGAGTAGCAAAAAACAATCGTTCTGTAACTTCCACCGGAGAGGTCGATTCAAAAAAATACGCAATTCCGCCTCGCTCTTCTCTCGTTTCTCGAAGGATTCCCAGCTGTTTTTCCACCTCCTCGTTCTGTGCCATAAAATTAGTGGTAAAATTCTTGAACAATGCATCCCCAGTAAAAGTCCCTGATGAGGATAGAACCACCCCATCATAGTTCCTAACGACCTTAGAAATAACCGACCAAAAAATTCCTGAAAATGCTATGGATAGAACCGCTAACCAAAGTTTGTATCGCACCATTAATAATAAAAGATCTGAAATGTTCATGGTGGGCCTTTCCAATTCCGGTAAAACAACCTCGTAAATAGCATCCTAGGTCAAATGGCTCTCATGGCATCCTTGACTGAAAAAACAACTTTCTCTACGTCAGCTTCTGTCATAGATGGGTGAATAGGCAAAGTGACTGCGCCTTCATAATACTGCTCCGCATTCGGGAATTCTAGGACTTTGGAGCCATATCTATTGAGATAATAAGGCTGACGATAAATAGGAATATAATGAACATTTACCCCAATACCGCTGGTTCGCAAGGTTTCAAAGAATTTTCGGCGCTGCTTCTTCAAATCAATCGGTAACTGAACAATATACAGATGCAACGCACTGAAACTCTCGGGATTCCGCAATTGGCATTTCAGTTCCAAACCACCAAATTCTTTATCGTAGACCGCAGCGATTTCGTGCCGTCGTTCGAGGAATGAGTTTAATTTAGCATGCTGACTAAGCCCTAATGCTGCTTGTACATCGGTCATGCGATAATTGTACCCTAAATCCACTTGCTCATAATACCAAGGTCCGTGGGAAGGGCCCTCAAACAACTCTTCATTTCGCGTGATCCCATGACTTCTAAATAGGGATAAAGACCTTGCTAGGTCAGGATCATTGGTCGTCGCCAAGCCACCTTCCAGGGTTGTAATGATTTTCACAGGGTGAAAACTAAAGATACAAATCGCAGATTGGGCGCAGCTTCCTATGTTCATGCCACCATATTTCGCACCCAAGGCATGAGAAGCATCCTCAATCAGCTTAACGCCATATTCATGACACAATTTTGAAATCCGATCCAAAGGAACGGGCTCTCCCGCGAAATGAACTGCCACAAGAGCTTTGGGCAAGCGATGGTTTGCCTTGGCCCAATCAAGCTTTTTCTCCAAAGATATCGGACTGATATTGATTGTGTCAGTATCAATATCGACGAAATCCACCTGAGCGCCGCAGTACAATGCACAATTGGCAGAAGCCACAAAACTAATTGGAGTTGTCCACACGGTATCCCCAGGCCCGACTCCAAGAGCGTTGCAAGCGGCGTGAAGAGCACTCGTCGCGCTGTTGAATGCCAGGCTATGTGCTGCACCCACTCTAGAAGCAATCGACTTCTCAAATTCTGGGACTTTGGGTCCTTGGGTCAAAAAATCACTGGATAGGGCTGCCGTTACGGCGGCAATGTCATCTAATTCTATCTTTTGTCGACCATAAGGGATCATAGGATTTAGCCTCTGACTACTATCGAAATTTTTCCAATCTATCTTTCCGCTGAACTGCAACAGCCATTCAAAGAGACAGATTCATTCCAAAAAATTGACATTTAAGTTGCGAATGATGGGACCCTCCTTATATCGAGGTACAAAATTTAGGTCTACAGGCAAAAAATGCCACTTGCTCTCTATATAGTCAAATTGAACACTTGGACTGGTTGTTGCCTCTGCATTCGTCCTGTATAGTACAACGATTCTCCAGGACCGGCGCCAAGGCAAAGCACTATTGGAAAATAAAATGAAATGTCATTATTGTGGTGGCTCCACAGCTAAGGTTCCCAGCTTAAGGCACAATTTTCTTGAGTGTCGCAGTTGCGGTACCTTTTTTACCGAAGCAAAAAACAAAAACATCTTCGATTATTTATTTTGGCCTTTCACAATCTTTTCCGTGAACCACAAAAGCAAAAGCAATCAATTTTCCTATTATCTGAGGATTATTGATGAGTTTGCCAGGCGACCTATAGCTTTTAATCAGGACAAAGTCGATCTTTTCAAGAATCTCGACCAAATTAGTCCCTTACCAGCTGCTGCTAAGATTTGTGACTTTGGAGGTGGCCCGGGGGTTGACGCGGTCGTCGCAATGACCAACAATTCGCAAATCCAAATCGACGTCACTGACTACAATAAAGATATCGTCGAAAAAATGAAAGCAAGTTTGGGTCTGAACGCCTATTACCTCGATTTCGAAAAAATTGAGGAGAATAACCTATCCTCGGCCAGGTATGACGTGATCCTGCTCTTCTATACTGCCTACTATTGTATAGAACTAAACAAACTCATTAAGCTCATTTCGGAAAAGCTGAACCCCAAGGGCATCGTGATTCTGGAACAAAATGCTCCAAGTTTTGCCACGGCAACCAAATTCAGTATCACTGAGTCCTATCCCCCCCATGTTTTCCATTCAGCCAGTGTCATAAAAAGTGAATTTGCATCAAAGGGCTTCCGACTCATAGAAGAAAAGACGACTGGATCCTACAATTTCATTTCTCAGTATTTCTATAATTTTGGCAGCGCCAGCAAGGCCGTCATTAGCGTTTTTGGTTGGTGCTTTTCTATATACTATTTTCTCATCAATAAAATCGTCTTTAGAAATGCCAACGTCAATTTCATCATCTCAAATCGGAGAATGGTCTTTAAACGAGAGTGAAACTGTCGACTAAACGAAAAAAGAACGCACACTATCTACCACTGTCGATTTATCACTTTCACTCAAGTACGGGTGCATGGGTATGCTCAAGACTGTGGCGGACAACTCGTCAGAAATTGGATTGCTCACTCGGTCATAGCCCTGCTCCACATAATACGGTTGTCGACGCATG
>JBIKVD010000372.1:0-4031 GCA_044357055.1 Oligoflexales bacterium
CCCCAGAGCTCAGAAAGCGCCCTTGATTTCTCAAAACTATCTATTATCCGAACCCTATTTTGACGAGTTTTGGGATGTGAAAAAACCCGAATCAACATGGGCCTCCCTTGCCAAAGCACCAGTCATTAGAAACGTTGTTTCACTTAGTAACTATAGTGCTGGATTTTTCGCATGGTTCGGTTTCGTCGGTCTTACTTGGCTAGCCCTGGTTCTAAAAGACATCATGAATAGGAAAAGACTTCCGCAGCATTTATGGCCACAAATAGAGCGGCAAGGTTGGAACAAGACTCGCTGCCTCTTACCAGGCGCTGCTGTGCCTCTGCTCATTTTTGGTTTTTTCGCGATTTTTAGTAAAGTGGAAGCCAATTGGGCAATCATGGCCGTGCCTTCATTGTCCGCCTTCATGGTTCCGCTCTTTCGTTCCCATACCCGACTGCTTTACGCGTCGGTGCTAGCCCATCTCATCATCGCTTGCGCGCTCTGGCTCCACCTGAGCAGCAACGTCTTCGCCATTCCTCCTCATAAGGATCGCATACGCAAGGAAACGGCGGGTTTCGCCCAAATGGCAAGTTGGCTGAGGGCGCAAAATCCGCCAGCCGTTTTTGCCGATAAGTTTCAATGGGTGGCTATGCTGCACTTCTATGGTGGGGAGCCTTCCATTAGGCAATGGCCCGGCGTGACAAGAGACAGCGAATACACGCGAGGAAAGATGTGGACCATGGATGCCGAAAGCTATCGATCCTTGGATGAGTTCCTGCTTATGACTTCAGACACGCCGGCGCCTTTCCTTATTGATTTCCATTTGCAATCTGTCGTCAAATTGCAAGTCTGCTGGGACCAGAATCTGGCTAGAGAAACACTGATCGTAGGCGAAAAAACCCCCTGTGACTCTCCCATCAGAAGGGCCTTTGCATATCGCTACCAAAAGATCAAGGATTAGTCTTCTTGGAGGCTTTCCCTGATGACGCCGCTTTTGACTTTGACGCTAGTATCGGCAGCGATAGATTCGGGCGCAAATCCAATTGGGGCTTCGACCTAGGAGAAACGCGCAATTGCTCTAAGGCTTCGGAAACAGCACGCTCTAGTTGAGGATCACTTCCTGCGGCAACGTCATTGGGATCATTGTCAATGACAATGTCTGGTTTGGTTCCATAATTTTCTATGCCATACCCCACATCCTTAAACCAATGGGAATACTCTGGTTGACTAACATAGGTTCCATCCACCAAATGCCGGCCAGATATCCCAATAACGCCGCCCCAGGTTCGAGTGCCAATCAAGGGCCCTAGCTCCAGCATCTTAAAGCCATGGCAAAACATATCCCCATCGGAACCAGCATGCTCGTTCGTCACGCAAACCAGTACATCGGGTGCGCCATGGCGAGGATAGGGCATCACCCCATGCCAGCGAGAAACATCAAAACCAATCACCTTCTGCTGCAACATGCGCAAAAGATGCTCAGATACGTGCCCGCCGCCGTTAAACCGAACATCTAGAATCAAAGCATCAAAAGAAGATTCCGCCAAATACCCGCGATAGAATTCGCTAAATCCCCTCGTTCCCATATCAGGAACATGCAGATATCCGATCTTACCTTTGCCAAGTTTTCTGACTTTTTCCCGGTTAGCTTCTACCCATTGGCGATACAAGGCGGGACCTTGACTCGACATGGCACGGATACACTTTGTTTCAGGCTTCCCTGTGCCGCGACGAAAGGTGAGATAGATCAACTGGCCCGCGCGTTCTAGGAGGTAGCGCTCCAAGGGTTCGGTAGCTACAAAATGCTGACCATCAATAGCTAAGAGCCGATCTCCGGGGGCAAGACCTAATTCTTTGACCAAGGGGGAAGTTCCATTCTCTATCCAACTATCACCCCCTACAACAGATTCAATCACAAAAGTCTGGTCCGACTTTGAAAATACAAACTTCGCGCCAAGCCACCCCAAGCTGATTCCGGCAGGTGTGCGTGATTGTTCCCTGGGCATCTCATAACAATGAGAAGTGCCAAGCTCTCCTTGCATCTCCCAAATCAAATCCGACAGTTCATCCCGACTCGCTATCCGACCTACGAGACCCTTGTATCGTTGATAGATAAGTTCCCAATCGATTTTCGACATATCAGCTGTCCAGAAGAACTCCTTTTGCAACAGCCAAGCTTCATCAAACATGCTTTGCCATTCCAGCATGGGTTTGATCGCGACATGACAGCGAGCTAGATCGATCCACCCACCTTTTTTGGTATGACCCTGATCCGTGGCATCCGGTTTTTTGTCCGTACCTACGACCCTCAACTTCTTGCCCTTGCGATAGGTAAGAAATTTCCCGGTAGGATCTGCGACAAAACTATCTACATCCTTATCCCAAACCTCAATTTGCTCATCTTTCAACTGCAATGCTTTGAGCGTACCTTTAGGAGACTCAGCTTTGACCCGTGGATGATTCTCGAATTCTAGATAGAAGAGCGTATCGCCCACTTGAGCTATCTGTCGGTAGTGGCCCAAATCCGGGGTAAGGGCAAAAATACGCTGATCGATTTTGGCAAAATCAATTTTTGTCTCCACTGCGCTTTCTTCCGCCTTTTCCGGGGATGGCTTTGTCGCGCCCTTTTTCTGATTTTTTTGCCCCTGCTTCGGTATGATTTTTTTCACCTCCATATCACCGCCCCACGTGCTAACAGATCTGAGCGATGGAATGGAAGTACCCGCTTGCAAGCAGACCCCATAGATTCTTTCGGAATAGGGGAAAGCCAGCTGAAAATGCGTGGCGGAATAGATGGGCTTAAATTCCCGCACACTGACAAAGTAAAGATAGAGCCCGTCCTGGGAGAACATGGGCAAGGAGTCTTGTAACACCGGTTCAAACAGCAGCCTAGCCTTGATCGCCGCTTTAGCAGTAAAAGATGCTGTTTCTACGACTTTGATGCCGACTCGGCAATCATCGATCTGGGAACTGTAAGCAAGAAACTTTCCGCAGGGCGAAAATGTGGGGCCCTCGATCGACCCAAAAGGATTTCGCTCCACTAGCTTAAACTGCTGATCTTTTAAATCCAGAAACCAAATTTCTCCGCGGTGATTCACATAGACTAATGCTGGCTTTTTGGGATGGGCGCACCAGCTACGAATCCTTCCAAGATGGGGGCTTGATAGGACGACAGGCTGACTGCCAGGGCAAGCATCCTTAAAAATGTGAAGCGACTCAGCCCTATTTCCAAAGGCTATGGTGACAAACGTCGCATGGTGCCCCAGACCTTTACCACGCAAATACAAGGCGCCGCGATAACGCAGCACGTCGCCCTGTCTCAGTTGAACGGCGGCCCCTCCAAAAAGTGGGCTCACGAACAGCTGCCCCCTGGCAACAATTGCAATTTGGTCACTTTTCCCATTGACGCTATGGGCGTTCAAATAGGGCAACGCAGAAACAAAGCGCCGGCGCAGAGTGGTCTTAGGACTGGTTACAGCAATCTCGATGCGGGTGCAGCTATTCTTTTTGAGGAGGGGATCAAGCAAGTATAGATCCCCGCCAGAACTGAAAACCAGCCTGACACCATCCGTACTCAAATCTCTCGCGTAAAACTTGTCATTGTAGGTATGGCGCGTCAAGCCCCCGCCCAAGAAATCGACTGAATACACATTGCCAATGCCCTCATGATCGGAGAGGAAGAATATCCTCTCACCGACCACACAGGGGTCACTCAAATTTCCTGGCACATCCTCCAGCAAGCGCCTGAACGGTTTTCCCTTTCCCGACTGAAACCAGATCTGCCCCGCTGTCCCTCCCCGATAGCGTTTCCAACGAAAAGAGGGCTTGGTATTGCGCCCTAAAACCACAAGGTTTTTGCTGGCAAAAACCAAATGTCGGGCGGGCCCCCAAGGCAGAGGCTTTGGTATGCCGCCATCGAGACTAATTTCAAATAGCTCCATCTGTCCATGGGGTGAATAGCTTGCCGTACGAAAAATGAGGACGTCGTCGCCTCGAAAGCTCACGGGTTCTGCCTGACCGCAATAAGTCAATCGTTGGGTCATGCCGGTTGT
>JBIKVD010000072.1:0-14560 GCA_044357055.1 Oligoflexales bacterium
TACCTATTTAGGAGGCTGTTACCGACCATCTGACAGGTCGAGATAGCCTTAGCCCGTAGTTCGGCGGATGGGGAATGTCCTCTCAGCCTGGCCACCCTCGGGGAAGCGCCCTAAAAATTTGGCAACTTTTGGTCGCGGCTGGGAAAAACCAGTATAACCGGCAACTATTATTAGTACTTTCAGAAATGCGTTCGAATGGACTACGCTCTGAAATCACGTGCCTTTTCATCGATGACGGGGAAGGCTCAACCAGCTGAATTATGAGCCTTTATCTGATTTAATCTCCTCCTGCTCAAGATTTTTTTCATAATTCCGATAAGAACCACGCCTGGTTCAAGTATCAAAGTCTGGAGGTCCTGATTGTTGACAGCCTCGACCCGAAATCAGCTTCATCTAAAGCTTGTGTCGTTTGCCCTTTTCTTCGCTTGGGGATGTGGACAGAAACCTACAACCATTCGCACTGGTGGCGCAGCTCAGGAATTGCCACCTTCCGAAAATTTTGACCGCTGGCAACGCTCAGACCCTCTTGGCATAGCTGTGGCCCCCATAGCGCCGGAAGCGCGGCTATTGCAGGGAGCCGAGTTCTCCAATTCCGTCCAAACACTCCTTGGTATCCAAGCTAGCACCATTTTCTCCCAGGCAGACACGACTGCCGGCTTTTCCAATGGTGCTGGGCTGCAAATGGATGAAAGCCTATTCTCTGTTATTGGCTTAGAGATTGAAAAGCTCTCCACCGCATATGTGCAACAGAAAATGCTTGGACAATACCCATGCTTCCAACAAGAAAATCCAGAGTGCGCCGAATCTTTTGTGAGAGATTTTGCTGGCAAAGCGTTTCGGAGGCCACTTAGTGACGAAGAAGTATCGAACCTGTTGCAATTTTATCGCGATAGCTTAGCTGCGCTTAAAGACCCAGTTCCTGCAAGAGAACTTTTGATCTCACGGATACTTCTGAGTCCTCAGTTCCTGTACCGTACTGAAGTTGGCCACGCCGTTGCTGGTCAAAATCTATCATTTCTTACTGATTTTGAAATTGCATCACTTATATCCTACACCCTCACGGGAGATATGCCTGATGCTGCGCTGCAGGCCGAGGCGTCTTCTGGCAATCTGTCACGAGAGACAGCCCGAATCCATATCACACGCATACTGGCAAGCGAGAAATCACAGGAGTGGCTAGTAGGATTCTTTAAGCACTGGTTAATGGTTGAAGATCTAGATTTAATGGCCAAGGATCCTAGCAAATTCCCCAAATTACCGCCAGGAACACTAGGACAGTCCCTACGGCAAGAATTTCATCATTTTATTCGCGCGACTGTATTTACCAACAACGCGACGCTACCATCACTTTTGCTGGAGCCTAGGACTTACATCAACGGTGATACGGCAGCATTGTATGGAAAAACTTCGTCAGGTACTGCAATGCAGGCTGTGGATTTAGATGCCACGCAAAGACGCGGGATCTTGACTCTTGCCAGCGTTATGGCGGTACATTCCTCTGTGGGCGAAGCGCATATAGATAGCCCTATCATGCGCGGCACCCTGATTTACGACAACATTCTTTGCAATGAACCTCTTACCGCCTCTGGAGTGGATACGGTTACCGCTACCCAAGATGCATTGGCCAGTCACCCAAATTTTCAAGAACTCACGGTGCGAGAACAGCACGAAGCTATGATGGAACAAGATCCATCTTGCCAAGGGTGCCATGTGAAATTCATGCCTTTTGGATTTCTTTACGGTAATTTTGATGCCCTGGGATCCTATAAAAATCAACAACAGGGAAAACAAATCAATACCAGTGTATCTGGCGTCTCCTTGGACGGAAAGCCAAGTTCCTTCACTAACGCTGTTCAATTCACTTCGGATCTAGCTAAGAGTGAAACCAGCAGCAAATGCTTTTCGACACAACTTGCGCGATACATCATAGGTAAATATCAAGCCCCAGATATTTCGACGCTTTTAAACAAGCTTTTTACTACCAATGGTTTAGGGATCACCACCCTGCTTGCAGATGCTTTGACCTCTCCCGAACTCTATCTTAGAAAGGCGGCCCAATGAAACGTCGTGATTTTATCTTTCGCAGTTTAAAGGCCTCTATGTTGCTTCACCCTGTTTTGTCTATTCGGCAGGCCGAAGCACAGATACAGAAAAAAATGAAGGCATTTTTCTTTGTAGATGGCGGTTCCTACCCCTTACCTGAGGATTTCTTTTCTGCGCCGACAGAGACCTTGACGACTCTCGCACCAATCCTGACAAATTTTGCCGACCTTAGGGGTGACATGGTCATCATTGATGGTATTAATATCAGGGACTCGGGACCCAACCCCAAAGGCAACAATCATATAAGAAGTGTGGGAAAGGTCTTAACCGCAAAGAATGTCTTTGATACTGGGAAACTTGACGGGCTGCCAGGTGGAATTTCCATCGATCAGGTCATTGCTCAAGGATTAGGTTCCGGTTCCTTAGAAGTCATGGTCAACTCCAGCGGGCGCAACGACATGCGCTCACGACCCTTTGCTCTCGGGGAAAAACAGTTCAAACCTCCGGTAGCAAGCGCCGCTGAGGCCTGGGACCGTGTATTTAGCAATTTTCAAGCCCCTACGGCTCAGGCACCAGATCCGGCGGCGAAAGAGCAAAGAATAGCAAAACTTAAAGCGAGAAAATCTCTCATGGATGATCTTAGCTCTGAGCTACAGAGATTTCGTGCCGAGTTAGTTGGGGTTGAGAAACTGAAATTGGACATTCACGAGGATGCCATTCGTAAAGCTGAGCTCAGCGTTTCGGCCGAGCTTAGCGCCGCCGCAAATCAAGGTCCCGCAATGACTTCTGCCCAATGCAGCATCCCCGCGAGAGAAGAAAGTTCTGATGTACCCGTGCGTTCCAAAGCACATTTTGATGTCATGTATGCGGCTCTACTTTGCGATCGCATTGGCGTCGGAGGCATGATCTTTGGTTACTCTAGTATCCAGTGGCGTTACGAATGGTTAAATTTGGGTATTAAGGGAAACATACATGATGAAGTCTATCATAGAGTTGGCGTGCAAAGAGACAAACACGTAGCTGCTGCGCAGTGGAACTTTGGCCAATTAGCACAATTTGCAAAGCGGTTAAAGGCAACGCCAGATGGTAGTGGCAATATGCTTGATAATGTCCTGATCTATGCCACAAGCTTTTTTGGCAAGCACCACAAACTAGACCAAATTCCCCTTGTACTTATTGGCAAAGCCCAAGGCCGTTTAAGAACGGGACGCGCTATTAAGATAACTAACCGTCCGGAGGCTCACGCCCAAGTCTTAACTTCCTCAGCTAAACTGTGTGGCGTAAATGTAAACGGCATCGGCGATGATCCCCAATCTGGGCCCTTGCCAGAACTTGCTTGATAAACGACGACCGCATTGCGGCATGGCTCCACAAGGCTTTGCTTCTGCTTTGCCAAGTGACTGATCATACTTGGCTGTCGCATCTTGCCATCACAAGTCTCATTAAAACCCAAATCCTAGCCACCCTACCCGTTCATCCTTGCACGACTCATCGCGGATTGGGGAGAACGGAAGCAAACCAGAAAAAGTCAGATGCCCTGTCGGACTAACAAAGGGCAAGGAGCTAGGAGAAACAATAATTACTGCGGCTGATAAGACACAGTGAAGGTACCGGCACATCCAAAGCCTACCCAGATGCCAGATCAAGAAGTCTGTGATGTTGTCGAAAAGATCGCTACCAAAACGATGAAGCTCCTGCACAAAAAAGGTTATCTACAAGAAGAAGGAGAAGAAGTCCTTAGGCCAGACCTTGATCAGCTATTCCAAGATCATCCTGGTATGACAGAGGCGATGGCGGCCTCTATCCAAAGTAAAATAGCTTTTGGCGAAAGATCGGGTGAAAAAGTCAGACGAGTAGGCTCGGGCTTCGGCTACGAAGAATTTTCTCCTCGCACAGCAAGTGGAGAGACAAAGTTGTTCCTCACCCCGAAAAACGCAAGGGATTCTGTCCGGATGGCGGTGCCGACCGGAAGAAAGTCAAAAATCACAGTTGGACCAAACGGCTCGCTCGCACCTTCAAGCTAAATGCGGCTCCCTCGCCAGCTCGGCAGACACGATGAAGATCATGGGGGCTGTTCAAGATTCTGGAGAAGTACAGCGCTACTTTCGACACATCGGAACAAGAGCGTACCCACTGCCCATTGCGCCAGCGCGGTACATCCAGGCTGAGCTTGAAGTGGCCCCATCTTGCAGGACACTCTGTACAATGAACCTTCATTGGGGAGAATTATGTCAGCGCTGCCACTATGCAACCCGCTTTTCCCGCAAGCTTAGGGGGAAATAGCTGGGGGATCTTAGAATACGCACTTCGTGGATTGAAAAGGTAGCGCCACAGAAAAAATCACGTCGCCTATTTCAGCTTTGCTTGGTGACAGCAGCATATCATCGATCTCAATTTTCATCGAATCGCCATCACCGAAATTAGTCTTATCGACATTCCATACATGTAAGACACCCTTATGATATTTAATCTGTGCATTGCGATTCACTCCGTTGACATGATCGAGGTCTACCCATTCAAACGAAGGCTGAAGTGGTAAGAGAGCAGCAGGAATGCTGACTTTTCCATGTCTATTATCCCGTGTGCTTTCCAGCGTGATGGTGACAACTTCAGTCATTGGATACCAATCGGTCTCGGAGTCCTTGTCGGCGGAGTAGTCTGTCACTTGGTCGGTGACGGTTGTGAAACTGCAGTCGCGATCCGTTTCTGCATGGACCTGAGTTGCCAAACTGAACACGCTAAATGTGAACAATAAGCTACAAATTTTCATGGCTTTCTCCTGTGCCGAATTTCCAACAGACGCGGGCCACTCTAGCACGGATGAGACATTTTTGCAAGTCATAAAGTGCGTATTTTGAGTCATTGTAGCAGCATCAGGGACTTCGCACCTGGTGTGAATTTCACGTCTGATGAAAGGATATTTCTACGTGCCTTTGACGAATTTCTAGCTATCGAGGGCGCAGCCACTGATCTGCAAAGTGGAATTGCCAGCATCGATGTGTCAATCAAAGATCCTAGGGAAGATAAATGCTACGACGGCATTATTTTCGATGCTACTTGTCCGACATGGATGGCGGCAGGATCAAGCAACGACTGGCACCTGAAACTACCGAGGGCTGGATTATGCCCTAGAAGCAAAAGTCGTAGATGTTGAATTGATTGACTGCACGAAAATAGCTGTGGGAGAAGCAGTAGCCATGACGTTTTCCGATCCGCAGTTGTTTCGTTGCGTCATTGAGAAATTCCAGTATCCCTTGTATTCGTATATCAGGCGCGCATCGAACCTGCCGCCCCAAAAGGCGGAAGAAGTGCTGCAAGAGGCTTTTTTGAAAGCCTATACTCATCTACAGTCCTATGATAGTTCGCTCAAGTTCGAAAACTGGCTCTATCGCATTGTCCACAATCAGTTGATCGACTGGATACGCCAGAGAAAGACACAGCCGGCGTCGCTTACGTCTGCAAACAAGCCGACCCATGGCGGCGACGTGTTTGATGCTCTTGATGGCTTGCCGCATCAGACAGAGTTAGGTGATGAAATCCAGGGCAGGGAACAAGCTGCATTGCTGCAAGCCCTCATTCGCGCGCTACCCGAGCCCTACCGAAATGCAGCTGTCTTACGATGGCTCGAAGACGAGGAATACAGTGAAATCAGCGATATTTTGTGCCTACCGATCGGCACCGTTGGATCGCTGTTGCAGCGTGCGCGCAAAATGATCCGTAAGCGCCTGGATCAAGAAAATGGAGTGCATTCATGAACAGCCCAAAGCCTGACCTTGCTGCCAAGGTGATGGACGCCATCTCCCGTGACCAGATCAAAGTCTTGCCGGTGGCTCGCTTTACGCGCCGCGAGCGGCTGCTGTGGTTGCTGGTCACGGTTTGCTTGTTCTTGGGGGCAATCAGTATTGAGTTTGTGTTTCATGTGCTAATGACTTTGGAGTGGGGTCTCTTGCCATTGATGCAGAAGAACCAGGAAAAAATAGCCTTGATATTGATACCAGCTATCAGCCTATTTCTATCAACCATCGCACTTCTTGCTTCGCTCCGAATCTTTCGGACCACCAAATACGGTTATCGGCCTGAGCCACTGAAGCTGGTGCTGGCTTTGGTTGTCTCCGCGGTAGTGGTGGGCTGGTTGGGATTTATTTTAGGTTTGCCACCAAAGCTTGACGTTTTCCTCAACAAGTATCTCCCTGTTTATCAGTCCTGGGAAACGACCAAAGTCCTGGTTTGGAACAATCCTAACGAATGGTTGTTGGCGGGTAGGGTAGCTAGTCTGGACGAAGTTCAATAGAGCATGTCGCTCATCGACATGAGCGGAGTTTGGTGGAAGGTGGATTTTTCAAATTCTCTGGTAAGGCCGATGGCTCTGCAACAGATGCGCAGCAATGCTTTTGTCAAAATCATTGGGGCTGTTCGTGAAGGCCAAGGCTTTGTTGCCGAAGAGATCCGTCCTTGGACAGGCCGACGCAAAAATCAGCTTCGCATGCTTGATTGCATGCGAAGCGGTAAAACCCAGCGCGAGTGCATCAATGTTATGCCCGACCGTGGGCATGACGGGAAGTGAGATCAAAAAAATGTATTAGTAGGATCATCTTTTCTACAGTGCCACAGGCCTTTCTCAGTTTCACAGATTTATTTGGCGAGCTAAAACTCCCCGCTAAGGAACCGAAGATTTTGCCCAGGCTGCCGTTTCGAGCAATTTCGATGGCGCCGTTTTTTTAGCTGAAGCCCGTAGCGCTTTAAGACTCTGATGTGCTTGCGGTCACGACAGCGTCGCCCTTGGTAGGATCGCTTCGGACCACAAATGAGGCAGAATCCTAGACCTAACGAAGCCAGGACCTTACCCTGAAAGACAATCCCATCACCACTGTGCTTCAAGGCCCACAAAATACTGCCGCCCAGTAAGCGGCCCCCAGGTATGGAAATTGTCGTAGTGCGCGTGGTTTACATGCCAATGCCATGTCGTGGGGCTATCATCGGCGTCTCTGGTCTGTGTGTAATCCAGAATATTATTTACCCGCATAGTCAAGGCATAGTTTTTTGCTATGGCAAAACGATGACTTGCATCGAGTTGCCAAAAGCCTGGCACGCGGGTTTTCTTTGGCTCGCTGACCTGGCCAAAGGTATCACTACTCACGTCAGTATCATAGCGATTATAGTGCTCATCATAGCCATAGCGACGCAAGTCACGAGGACCGACATAAGTCGCCTGCATATTTAGAGTTGCGGGGGGCAGGTATCTATATTCAACATCGAGACGAGTACGGTCTTCAATGGCAGCTGTCGGCAATTTCTCTGTATATCCATCTTCATAGATGAATTTCTCATAACTCAGTTGCAGGTCAATAGTTTCTGTTGGCTTGCCTCCAAGAAAGACGTCACCGACCAAAATGCTGTGTGTATCCTCATCGTTGCGATAGAGTATTGGTAAACCTTGCCCAGTGCGATCTTCACCGTAAGCCATGTCTTGCAGTATTGTATAATGCCCACTGAGCGCCGCAAACCAAGTCGGGTAGTTGAAATCGAGGCCATAGACCAATGAGTGGGCTTTCTCAATCTCTCTTATCTCAACGATAAAACCATCGTGGTTGCTTCCGTGTTCTGATTCAAACAATGTCAAAGGTGGCCGGTAGCCCAGTCCGTAGGAAAAGCGGGATGAGATATGACCAGTGTGCTGGTATTTGGCTTGCGCCCTTGGTGCCATCACCAAATTCTCTATCTTGTGATCCAGGTGTAACCATCGGACAGCTAAATGATCGAGTCTCAGAGCCAAAGCCAACTCTAAATCATCACTTACATCCCACTCGTCCATAATATAGAAGGCCTGACTCACAAAATTCAAAGAATCTGGCTGCAAAGGGGGATTTCGTGTCGCAAATAGCGCCTCTGAAGTGGAGCGCATCCGCTGCAACTTTGTATCTATCCCCAGCGTTAAGACGTGATCGTCGCCAAAGTAAGCCTGATATTTCAGATCATAGAATGATATCTCATCACGATTATGGTAGTCGTATCCGTGCGAGTAGAGCGCATCCATATTTTGCTTTGTGAAAGATGTTCGCAACTGTAGTGAGGTCTCAGCAGATAAATACAGGTCATACTGCAATGCTAATTCTTTGCGGCTTAGATCAATCACATCTGTAATTTTTGCCAGGTTGCCAATATAACTCTCACGCACGTCCGTATCTACGAAATCAGTACTGGACGCTTGCTCTCGCGAGTAGTCATGAGGCTTGTATCGTCTCGCGTTACCACCAATGATTAAGAGATCTGCGTGTGAATAGCGCAGGGTCACGGTATTGGCCTCGTTCAGATCTTGAATGAGTTTGATCGAGGTGGATTGAGTCTTGCGATAGGGGGATTCCCCTACATTGTTCTTATCCAAGTCCCAGGAGTTTCTGGCGCCAAGTTGGCCGGCGAACAGCACTCTGCTTTTTTCTGCAAGCGCAGTAGCTAAAACGCTGGACTGATAATCGCCATGGGAACCACCTTCAGTGAATAAGCTGAACTTGTTCATAACAGGGTTGATGCTAATCAGATCAAGCGTACCGCCGATCGATTCTGGAGCGATTAAAGAACTGCCGGCGCCTCTCTTGACTTGTATTTCACTGATGCCGTTGATGGGAATCGCATCTATCCCATAAAAGGAAGATACGGTGGAATGGAGCGGGAATCCATCGATCAGAATGGTGGTGTGCTCGCCGCGAAGTCCATTAATTGTCAGGCGCTTTGCGCCGCAATTGGCACAAAATACCTGTGTATCAACCCCACTAGCTTGAGGAATGGCATCTGCAAGGGTTTGGGCCCCAAACCTATCGAGACTCTCGCCGGCTAGAACTTCGGTCTTGTAGGTGCTATCGTCATCAGTGCGACGCTTTTGCAGATACTCCTGGCGCTTGCCAATGACTTGAATGACTTCAGTGCTGCCCTGTTGTTCCGTCACTTGCTGTTGCTCACTAGACGGCACTTCTGAGTCGCTTTCATGTGAGAAAGCAGCTCCGCTGTGAATGATGAGGAGGCAAGAGAGAAAGGGCAGGGCAATATTCATCTGAATGACCTTTTTTTGGCTATGGCATCGGCCTAATTATGGTCGTGATTCTGATGATCGTGGTTCGCTTGATTTTCTTCTTGATGGCTATCGTGGCTGGCTTCATAAACCAGCTCTAAATCCTCACAAACTCCACTATCCACATGGCCCACATGTGCCCAACTCACAGCGTATATGGAGGCACTCTCAATATCGATTCCCGTCAGGGTGTCAGCCAACCCAATCGCAATGCCGCGTACCAGTTTGCCGTTAGCGTCGTACTCTTTGAAACTCAGCATGTTGGGATCTTTTGCATCCTGAGCTACAGTCAGCTCTCCAGGTCCAGAGTCGCCGTGGTTGAAGCTAGTTTCCACCACTGCTGATTTAAAAGATCCATCTTCCTTAGTATCGATGCTGACAATCCCAAGGTAACAGGCCTCTCCAAAGGCTTGGGTGCCTTTGAATACGAGTTCGAATTCATCGAAATCGAATGCCCCTTCGCTATGGTCGTGAGCGTCACCCTCTTCCTTTTGGTGGTTGTGCTCCTCATGGGCAAAGCCCTTGGCGCCAAGGCAGCCAAGAGACAATGAGAGTGCGAACTGCATTGCATTTCTGATTTTCATAGTGTTTTCCTTTGCTTGAATTTTTATATGGCAAAATGCAAAAAATTGCATTAAGAGATATAGAGTATATTTCGTGGATAAGTCAATAGTTATCGAATAAGACGGTGATCAATGAGCATAGAACTGAGATTGGCACTAATATCCCGCCTCTGCTTAATAGTATTGTTCGCATTAGCAGGCCTTTCCTGCGGTAGGGAGGATAGTGATAAACCAGCTGCGGAAATTCCATCACCTGACAGCGCTGAATCCCCACCAGAATCAACAAATTCGGAAGAGAATGACGCCTCCAAGCTTAAACCCTCCCTCGCTGAAGGAGGGGGCAGTGAGGAAGATGATACGCGAGAAGATGAAGTTCAGGCTGATACAAGCGGGACCGGATCAGCAGATGGGATCGTCGTTGATCCAACCTTGCCTGCAGGGTTCAAGAACCTTGATGAGCTGAATGAGGTTGATCCAGAAAAGCAAAGTCTGATGATATTTGATGGTAGCAAGCCAGTAACGCGAGAAGCTTGTTCTGTCTATATTGTTGCTGAAGCGAAGGACGGCTCTGGAAATCCTCGCTACTATGTGAGGTCAACTTTGACTCATGGCACAGTAACCCACTCGTATCTCGTCTTGGACCTGAAAGATCGAGCTGCCACGAAAATTGATGGTATCGGCAGTAATCACTTGTCGGGCAACTTAGATTTGGCAACTTTTGTCCTGGCAGAGCCAGGACGTATTGAATCCAGCACAAGGGTTAACATAAAATGGTGGCATACCGATCACTGGCATGTTTTTTCATGCGAAAAACTAAAGCCGAGGCAATAGTTGCTGCATTGCTAATTTGCAATTTGTTTGTCTCAAAATCTTATGCGAGTTCACAGAATAGTCTGGTGTTAAGGTCCATTACTTCTGCAACTGCAAAGAAGGAAGTCGTTAATTTTTCAGATTTTGATGCTATTTCTTTTTTTCAAGAAAACTGTCATCACTGCGAATCCCAGCTAAGGGAGTTAGCTTGTTTTAAAGCAAAGGGATTAAAAACAATTGCTATTGGGCTTGGGGACGTTCCATTGAAATTGCGGCAGATTTTGAACAGAAATGCGGCATCAATAAATGGATACGCTATGGACTTTGCGTTAGCTGGGGAGCTTGGGATTAAGGGCACGCCAGTAACGTTTTTGAGAGCCATGCCGACCAAAGAACTAAAGCGTTTTGATGGGTTGATACGCTGTAAAATCCTAGAAAAACCTAATTATCTGTGATTATGGGCACGCAACACTAGCACCATGTTTGAAAGAGCTGCAAATATGAGTTTATAAGCCTACCAAGCATCACTGCAAAGAAAGTTTTTTTGATGTCTTGCCATTTTTCACTCCAAAGGCGAGTATTGTCTCGCGGATTTTCCTACCCAGGAATAACCTTGTTCTGATTTTGACTTGTGAGTCTAAAGGTGTTTAATTCGGCTGTAGTCGTAAACGTGGAGAAATAGATGAAGAAATATTTATTTGCTTATCTTGCATTGCTGGTAGGAACAGCGCCTGCTAAAGCCCAAACCAATACTAACAAGGATAGTGGGATGAAAACAAGTGTGTTAAGCGAGTCTTGGGTTCAGGTTGATAAAATTGAATTGCCTGTCGGAGGGATGTTGCCAACCCATAAGGGATTAGATCGGATAGCCATATCATTAAGTGACTATAACATTGAGCTAGAAGAGGTGGGAGGAGCAAAGAATACCAAGAGCTGGAAAAGAGGGGAAGTACATTGGCATGGCAGTAAAGAGCACTCGGTGAAGAATGTGGGTTCTACGCCTGCTCGATTCTTAGTGATTGCGAAACTGAGAAGTGATTCAATTCTGGGCAAACCTATTCAAGAGCATAAGCACATTGCAGGTGGAGACGACAATCTGCCAAAGGTAGTATTCGATAACGATTTCGCGGTGGTGAGTGAAGTTGTCCTGCAACCGGGGCAAAAGCAGTCTCCTCATCAAAGTGATCGAAGAGTCGTTGTTGCCTTGAGCGATTACGAAATAGTTTATAATTCTGAGACTGTCAAAGATCGGAAGGTAGCTGTAAAAAGTGAATCTGTTCACACACATGAGGCAGACAGGCATTTTGTTAGCAACGTCGGAAAAACTGCAGCTCATTTTCTGGTTGTGGTCTTAAAGTAATTGAATTCTTAGGAAAGGAATCTGAAATGTCTCAACGTTATTTTGAAAAGAGAACTCGCGCTTTTTTGCGGAACTTACTTATGGCGGTTTTGTTTGCGTTGCCAGTGAGTGCTGCGTTCGCTCAGGGTGCTGCCAAAGAACCGCAAAAGGTTTTCCTAAAATTGGATCATGGCACTGATGATCTGCACGCAGTTCTGATGGCCCTGAAGATTTCCGAAGGGCTGGTAAGCAAGGGAGCTAAGGTTACATTGTTCTTGAATCTTGAAGCCGTAAGGTTGGCCGACAAAAGGCAGCCTATTGATTTACGATGGGGACTTGAGGGGGGGCACTCAGCGCAACAGCTGTTCGATGCCTTTGTCAAAAAAGGAGGTTCGATCTTGGTATGCCCAATGTGTGCAAAGAATGCAGGCATAACTGATGCTGATCTGCGTGCTGGAGCAAGAATTGCAGCATCAGTTGATGAAATTACTGAGGCTTTTCTTGCAGCGGATAAGTCTATGGACTACTAGGATCGGTTAGGTGTCTTTGTTCAGTTGGAGTTTCCCAGTTTAAGCAGGTAACTTTCGACGGAAAGTTCCGAAACCACTCGTGGAGTTGCATGCTGGCTCGCACCTTTAAAATAGATGTTACGTCCGGCGAGAAATGTGGAGGAAAACTGCAAGCCCAGCGTCGTTCCAGTGGCTTTGATAGCCTTGGTTGCGAAATCTCGTGCTTTGGTCCAGGTGAGACTCGCAGCAGGAACTTTTGAAGGAAATTATCAATTACCAACATTCTCAGGTTTAATGCATTCTTAGTTTTTTTCCCATCCACCCAATGAAGCTCTTCAAAGAGATTGTAGCATATGTTAGGGATGGGCATCTCTAGTTTTCGGCTCGACAAATCGTGATCTACTTATGTCCATATATTAATTCATCCTCTGACAAAGCGACTTCATTTTTCGATCTTAGAATTTATGCTATATCTCCTTAGGGCGGACTTGAGTTTGATGTTGATGACCTGGACGCTTGAGGATGCTTAGCGGTGTTGCGCCTCGGACTCTTTAACACCTTGCTAAGGGAATGGAAAAACAACGTGTTGTCGTCCCATTCTTTGGCAAGTGTTTGCTTTTCAAGGTCTTCGGTATCACTTTTCAATTAAGCAACACGCGCTGTGAGCCGGCGAGTGGAGCTTGGAAGACCAGAAAACAGCGAAAAGCCTTAGAAATTCCGGATCTTAAGCGGCAACCTCTGAGGACTGTCCTTACTAAATAGATATCTCTCAAGCAGAGGGCCATGTATAGCGCACTCGATTAACGTTTGCGTGAGGATCCTATGAACCGAAATCATAAGTTATATTTGGCTATTGTAGCTTCTTTTTTGCTGGGAGCTTGCGGTCTTTACCTTGAAAAATCTGAAGTGGCTGCGGCTGATTCAGGGCCATCACTATTTAGCGTCAATGAAATATGGGATCTCATTAAGGAAATGCCTTACGACAATGCAAACCTTCCTGTGGCTGAGGTCACGCTTGAAAGTTTTTATAATTTTGGCGTCGATCATTTGCTCGCCTCAGCCAAAAGAACTATCGAAAATAAATCCGATATTTTACCCCACTTTGATAAACTGCTTCATCCTAACGGGGTTTGTTTAAGGGGGATCTGGAAGATCGATTCCTCTTCAGCCTACAGTGGTTACTTTAGTCAAGGCGCAAGGGGCTTAATCATCGCCAGAGCTTCAACAACCTTAAGCAATACGAGACGTGGAAGATTAAGGGGCTTTGGCTTGGCCGGAAAAATGTTTCCTAGTGTGGATGCTGATAAAAAATTACAGACTGCAAATTTCTTCGTGATCGATAATATTGGGGGCACTTATGCGCAGAACTATACAGAAGTAAGTTTGACTAATGAACCAAACTTGATCCCCACAGTTTCAATTGCGGCCTTTAATTTAATTCAAATCGCTCAAGCTGCCCAAAAGGCATTATCCGCAGCCGACATAAATCCAGGAATTCGTCAGCTATACCCTATTTCTTCCCTTGGTCTTAAAAGTGGTTTTCCAAAAACACCAAAGTGGATGAAAATTCAGGGGCTGCCGAGCGAAAGAAAAAGTACAGAAGAGGATTTTCGTAATGAGATAATAGACCACATCGCCATAAATGGGGTCTTGAATTTTGTAATATCGGTGGCAGATGAAACAGATTTCTTAGGGTCAAAAAAATGGCAGCGTCTAGGAAACATAGAATTTGTAGAGGCAATCGCTTCTGAAGCTTGCGATCATCAATTGCATTTTCCTCACAACAAATTTGTTGAAAATCAGTAATCACTAAGATTCAATGGAATCCACCTTGCTAGAACTGGAAACGCTGGTTAGGCCATTTCCAAATGGCAGTTGCTTGCCAATAATGTGAATGCTCTTTTTCCGCAATCCGGTTGCGTTTAGAAATTCGTATTATTGAGCAACACCTGATCATTTTTATAAGCCTTCAACAGCGTGTACCTGTGGGCAAGGCTCTTGGGCTTGGATCAGGTGCTTGCATATGAATGCTATGGTCGTTTGCCGATAGCTTTAGGAGGCTCTTACCGACCATCTGATCAGTACAATACCAAAGAAGCGAGATGCAAAAATGGAATAAGCAAAAGGGCAAAATACAAAGGAGGTTAGCATGACTCATTTCAATGAAATGGCGAATCAATGGGACAGTCCTGAGAAAATTGCTTCCACTAAAATCATTGCCGACAAGATCAAG
>JBIKVD010000347.1:0-4477 GCA_044357055.1 Oligoflexales bacterium
AACCTCCTCTATTTGGCTGGTCAGGGGTGTCGAATTCCTGAAACCAACGCATATTGTGGTCTGCTCAAATCCGGAGCGAGCGAGGAGGTGATTTATGATATTTCGGCCCAGACGAGGGGAGTTTTTGACAATGTGGACCGCGCCTTGGCGGAGTTTGGCCTAACCAAACATCATTTAGTGGATGTCACCGTGTTTTTGGTGGATTTGCAGAAAGATTTTGCTGCCATGAATCTGATATGGAACGAGTACTTTGCCAGTGTTCCACTGCCGCCCGTACGCACGACGGTGGGTGTGAGTCGCTTGCCGGGATTTAATTTCGTAGAAATGAAGGCCGTTGCGGTTATAAAGCTTGAGGAAAATACTTAAGGAGATGCGCTTTTGAAAATGTTCGAATGCAAACATTTTATTGCCGGTAAGCCTCATGATGGCCGGGTTGGGACGAAACTTTTTTCCAATATCGCGCCAGCGAATGACCAAGTTCTCTGCGAAGTTCCCTTAGGGGGCGCTGAGGAGATCGATGAAGCCGTGCGAGCGGCTCAAGATGCCTTACAAGGACCTTGGGGTGCTATGTCGCTTTTTCAACGCGCCCATATCTTAGAGCTGAGTGCGGTGTTGTTGCATCGCAATCTCGAAGAATTTGCTCGGCTTGAAAGTCTCGATACCGGCAAACCGATTTCCGAAACGAAATTCGGCGACATTCAGCGGGCGGTAGAAAATTTACGATTTTTCGCCGATTTAGCGAAACATCAGCCCAACCAGTCTTACCAAGACCATCGTGGTCATTGGCATCGTGTTTTTCGCGAACCATTAGGTGTGGTAGGGCTCATTACTCCATGGAATTTACCACTATATCTGGCGACCTGGAAACTGGCTCCAGCCCTGGTGCAAGGGAATACCGTGGTCTTAAAACCCGCAGAACTTACACCTATGACAGCTTATCGACTGGCTCAATTGATGCACGAAGCTGGCTTGCCTCCCGGGGTTTTCAATGTCGTGCAGGGGCATGGACCATCGAGTGCGGGCGAGAGTCTGGTGAAGCATCCTGGCGTCAGGGCCATCTCCTTTACGGGGGAAACAGGTACCGGAAAAGCTATCATGGCAGCGGCGGCCCCCAGTTTAAAGAAGCTTTCCTTCGAATTGGGTGGTAAGGGCGCGACCTACATTGCCGATGATGGCGATTTAGCTCAAGCTGTGCCCACCTCCGTGCGAGCGGCTTTTCGCAACCAAGGACAAATCTGCTTGGCCGGCTCGCGATTGATCGTTCATCGCAAAGTAGCGGATCAAGTCCGAGCCAAAGTGATAGAAGAAATGCAAAAGATCTGCATCGGAGATCCTTTGCAACCCGAGACGACCATGGGATCTTTGATCAGCAAAGAGCATCGCAGCAAAGTGATGTCTTTTGTCTCATATGCAGGGGAAATGCCTGGGCATCAGATTCTGGCTGGGGGAAACATTCCCTCCTCCATGGCAAGTGGAGCCTATTTTGCGCCGACATTTATAGAGGTAGAAGATCAGCAGTCGCGGTTGATTCAAGAGGAAATTTTTGGACCAGTATTGACGATGCAGATCTGCGATTCGGACCAAGAAGCCATGGCCTATTTAAACGGCACCCGCTACGGCTTGTCTTGCGCCATCTGGAGCCGTGACTTGGATCGGGCACAAAAATTAGCTTCTCAAGCCAGAATGGGTCTCGTGTGGATCAATACTTGGTTTTCTCGTGAATTTCACACTCCATTTGGCGGCATGAAAGAGAGTGGTATCGGGCGTGAAGGCGGCCAGTACAGTTTGGATTTTTTCTCCGACTTTAAAACGGTGTCGGTTCCGGAATCAAAACCATAACAGGAAAGAAGCAAATGGATTTAGGTATTCAAGGGAAAAGGGCTCTCGTTTGCGCCGCCAGCCGCGGTTTGGGCTTTGCGATCGCAAAGGAACTGGGACTCGCTGGGTGCGAGTTATTGATTTGTGCAAGGTCAACAGAAGAACTGCAAAAGGCTTGTACCCGCTTGAGGGACGCAGGGGTTGAGAAGGTAAGCTCTAAGGCGCTTGATCTCAGCAAGAGCGCTGACATTGACCTTCTGCTGGCCTGGATGGATTCTCAGATAGGTGGCGTCGATATCCTTATCAATAACGTGGGTGGACCTGCCCCCTCTAGCGCTTGCCAAACGACCGATGAGGCGTGGGAACTGGGATTTCGTCAGCTTTTCAAAAGCGCCGTGCGTTTGAGTCAGCAAATGGGCTCAGGGATGAAGCAGCGGGGCTTTGGCAGAATTATCACCGTGAGTTCCATTAGCGTGGTAGAGCCTATTGAAAATCTGGTGGTGTCAACGAGCATGCGGGCTGCCGTGACGGCGTTTCACAAAGCTCTAGCTCAAGAACTTGCCCCCTACGGTGTGACCGTCAATACCGTGATGCCTGGTGTCATATATACAGATCGAATTGAGCAACTTCGGCGTCAGAAGGCGGAAACCTTAGGAACGACTCTGCAAGACGAGATTCGCAAAACGGAAGATTTGATCCCCATGGGCAGGCTTGGGAGGCCAGAAGAATTGGCGGATTTAGTGGCGTTTCTCGCTAGTGCCCGAGCATCGTACATGACTGGATTAAATATCGCTGTCGACGGCGGCTTGAAAAAGAGTGTTTGGTGAGCTCCTGGCAGCTGTTGAAATGGTAGCTGCAGACTGGACGGGGGTCAGCGGCGCTGGCCATCAGAGAAATTCCCAGTCCCCGTAACCTATGAACACCTCGAGATTTTTTATCAAGCATCAGATGCGTCATTGCGTCGCATCTTAAATCAGTGTATGAAAAAGTCCGCCTCGCTTTGGGGGGGGCGCTCCCTGAGTCGAATTTAAATGTAGCATTCCATCACCAGAGGAATCCTTTATGTGGAAGATATTGATCTTAATTGGCTTGTCCTTAACAGCCTGTACAGATGGTCAGCAAGAGATGGATTGGTCTGATGTGAGCGCCTTCAATCAGGAAAACGGTTGCGCAGGCAAAGCCACGGCACCCATTTTGCCAAAATCAAAATACCTCCCAGCGGGCTATGAAGGTTATGGCGATGAGATTATCGATCCCTGCATGCTGCAATGGGCGCGTAAAGGTAACTGGTTAGGTCAGTACGCACCGAGCCAGGGAGTCTTAGACCATGTCCGAGCAAAATTTAACGCCATGAACGCAGCAGCTCCTTCGAAGTACACACTGGTTTCTGGTTATCGAAGTTATGACTCCCAAGTCTCCACCTTTCAGAGTTGGGTCAATAAATGTAAAGCCAATACTCCCGGATTGAGTGATGACGCCGCGGTGAATTGCGCGTGGCAATTTAGTGCGAAGCCTGGGACCAGCGAGCATCAACTTGGTGTTACCTATGACATCACGGCGTGGGGGCTGGAACCTTTCAATCTTCCGAATGAAGCTTCGCCCTTCGGGCTGTCCGCTCCTGGCAAATGGTTAAGAGACCATGCTCACAAGTACGGATTTGTAATGAGCTATCCTTGGGGGCTCGAACCCTTGCATTGCTATGATCCGGAGCCTTGGCACTGGCGCTTTGTCGGCAAGGCTCTTGCGACCTATTTGTTTGAGGAATCTCAAAAGAGAGGCGCGCCTTATACGATCGAGCACTTGTTCCGCGAAAGCTTTGGCGATCCTAGCCAAGTAACCGAGTGCCCAAAGACTCAGACCAAGTACAACTATAATAAAGGTTCAACCGGCACGAACCCCGATGTCAATCCTTCAGCTTGTAAGGAAAGTTGTGGTCATTGGACCACTTGTCTTGGTAACAATCAGGCTTGCGTCAAAGGCCAGGTGGTTGCATGCAATGGCGGCTGTGAGGCAAAGTCGCTCGGGACCCATGATGTGTGCCGTTCCTCGACTCTGTGCAAGCCAATATGGGCCGATTATACGACCTGCGTTTTGGGTAACTCGGCCGCATGTTTCTCGGGTGCCGTTCGCGGGTGCCAGTCCTCCTGCCAAGCGCAAGCAAAGGGTGAGCACGATATCTGCGAATAGAGGCAATAAACTCAACGCAGGCGCCGAATAGCCTTTGCCAAAAGACGCATCGTCTTATCTTCCACATAAGTTCGGCGATAAAGAAGGTAAATATCCCGGTACACAGGCTTCATGCCACGAGGCAAAGGAAGTTCTTGCAGCTGGAATTTTTTCAGGTTTTGCAGATTTACTTGTGTAGCCACGATATCAGGAATAAAAGCCACGGCCACCCCACGCAGGCAAAGTTGAATGGCTGTTTCCATCATTTCAACGCGAAAAGCAACGGTGCGAGGCTGAGTATGGTCAGGCCAGCCGTCTAGACCGCGGACTCCGGAAGGCATGCTGTCCACAGGGAAGATCGGCGTGACAAAAGGAAGTCGCGTGAATTCTACACCGCTCCATTTCTCATCCAGCCCATACAAGCCCATGCGAATTCTACCCACCTTGACAAAGTCAATGCCAGCATGAGGCACAGGCGTATAGGTTATACCAA
>JBIKVD010000348.1:0-4440 GCA_044357055.1 Oligoflexales bacterium
CGTGTTACCCATGAGTCCCATCACCGTTAGACTTTTAGGGCATCGTCAAACAAGCCCAATCCTTGCCTCTTCGACTTACGCCGCTGGGATATTTTTAATGTATACCGGCCTTGGTATTTCCGCCGCCGCTACGGGCAGTTTGTTTGGAAGTCTATTGGCTAATGCCTGGGTCAATGTCGCCTTTGCCCTGTTAATGGCCTTGATGGGATTGAGCATGCTTGGGTTTGGCAACTTTCAGATGCTGCAAAACATTGGTCAGCGTTGGGGCACTGGCAAGCCCAGTCTCAAGAATAATTTTTTAATGGGCTGTGGAGCAGGCTTGGTTGCGGCTCCTTGCACCGGACCTATTCTTGGCGCACTTCTTACCGTCATTACCCAATCTCAAGATTTGGGACGTGGATCTGCCCTCTTAGGCACTTATAGCCTTGGATTTGCTCTGCCCTATGTTTTTCTAGGCAGTTTTTCAGGTAATATTGGCAGAATCAAAGTAGACGAAAGACTCGTGCATTTTATTAAGTTAACTTTTGCGAGTCTGATGTTTGCCCTAGCCTTTTATTATCTACGCGTTCCTTTTTATGGACTTACAAAGCTGGCCAGTGATCACTGGGTTGAAATCCTTTTAGGATCAATTTTGCTTAGCTTCATTCTGTTCGCTCTTTGGCTCTATTCGGCAAAGTTGCGCTCCATGCAGACCGTTAATATCCTCATGTGTATTCTTTTAGGAGCCACCATGTTTGCTGGGAGCCAACTCGCAAGCAATGCGGGGCCGACTAAATCCACTGCAGAAATTATTTGGCACCGGGACCTCGGTGCTGCGCTAGAACTTGCGAAATCAAGCGGCCGCCCCATTTTTATTGATGCTTGGGCCGAATGGTGCGAGGCCTGCAAGAAAATGGATCGCACGACCTTTGTTAACCCTCAAGTCTTGTCAAATTTCGCTGAGGACGAGTGGATACTGGTTAAATTTGATATGACTGAAATGAATGACGACCACCTAGAATTCCAACAGAAATATGAAATCTCAGGGCTCCCAGCCTATGTCATGCTGAGCCACCTTGATGGACAGGTCCGCGAGCAAAAAGTTCTGAGCGGTTATATTGAGCCGCAGCCTTTACTAGCAACCCTGCGAGAATTTCTTGCAGTTGATGCATCGCCCTGACCCCGACCGCCCACAGCTAAAAAAAGAACTGGCAGCAGCAAAACGCAAAGCCACATGGGGAATTCCGCCATGCCGTTTGGCACGGAACTCGACAGGCGCCTGCCCACGACACCGCACCCATACCCTACGCGCTGAGTATTTTTCGCCGCTGTGTAGCCTTGTACATAACCCTTGAGCGCTGCTTCCGCATCGACGATCCCAGCACCCAGCAGCGGACGAAGGACGCTCTCCCCTTCGACCTTCTGTAAATAATAGCGATTGTAGCCATCTGCGACCTCGATGTTATAAATCGCGCCATTGGAGCTGGAAAGCAGCGCTGTCTTGATGTCATCATAACTAGCCTCTGGATTCACAGCCACATATAACGCGGCGACACCAGAGACGATAGGCGCAGCCTGGGAAGTCCCGTTCTGTCCAAACCATAATCCTCCTGGATAAGAAGAGATGACGTCCTGCTGGGCTCCACCCGGTGCCGCCAAATCCACCCAGGGACCAAAATTTGAGTATGGGGCCCGCCGCAAATTTCGATCCAAAGCGCTGACGGCGAGAGAATCTCCATATCCTGCAGGATAGGATCGCTTCATCGAGTCTTCGTTGCCGGCAGCGGCAATCATGATTGTTCCCTCCTCTCGGAGTAAGCGAATCATCAGACTGACCGATCTTGAGCGAGTATACTTGCCGAAAGACATGTTGATGACTCGCACAAGCGGCTTACCGCCACGCTTAAAAAGCGAAATATACTTGAGTCCCGCCAAGATTGCTGAATCTGGAATCTTACCATTCAGCTCGTCGCTTACCACCCGTACGGCAAGAATTTGACAGAATGGGCATACGCCACCAGCAGCTTCCTGAGGACTTGGAATTCCGGCAATGAGGCCAGCAACATGAGTGCCATGCCCACAAATCCCAGGGTCCTTGGCGTCTCCTCCCCCCCCGCTGGGGCCAGGCGAAAAACATCCCTGGTTCGGGCCCGAAGTGCCATAAGGAAAGACATCTCCGTTACCAAGATATCCTTTCTTCAGAACAGTCGTGTTGCACCCATGGGTGTCATTAAAGCATCCGGCCGTATTCACCGTCTCTGGCCCGATCAGTTTTGTCGCCAATGCTGGGTGCTGGAAGTCAATGCCACTATCTAAAATCGCCACTACCGGTGGGTTCGCTAGCAAATTGGCGGCCCACTGTGGGTCTGCGGCAGCCATTTCACTGAGCAAATTGAGTGCATTGGGCAATTTGATGCTTGATAACCACCAAGCCTGATCCATGAACCCATCCACCCGATAGGGCTCGAATTCCGCCTCTAATTCTTCAGCAGATGAAATTTCGCTGACATCATTGGGTTCCGCATAAGCAATCTCGCCCTGTGCAAACCATTTCTCGATCGTGGTGCGCGCTTCCTCGGCAGACAAGAAATCCATTGCCATGACCACCAGGTCCCGCTCAGACCGGTTTGTACCCAAACTGCGGGCATATCCGTCAGTATGAAGATCAAATACCTCAGGCATGAGTTTGAAGCGTGGACCTGCGTTTCTCGCATATCGACCAAGGTCCGAGGGAATTTCAGCCAGAGCCGTAGCATTTCTTAACCTGGATAAGTCCGCGGTCGCCCAATTTCCTTGTATGTCCATCTGAAGATTTTTTAACCGGCTGATACCACGCGAGATCGATAGAATCTGAGTCTGACTCGCCTTGACATAAAAGGCCACAAGATAGGACGTCTGTCCCTGGGCGAAGCGCAGGAGCGGCAACTCGGGTTCACGTTGCGATTTGCTGCTCCCCGATTCGGATTTGATGGATGCGGACGGATTGCTTGGTCCTGAAGAATCATGTGACCCGACTGACCCATCGCCACAGCCGCTGACAAAAAAAGCGCTCACAGCAAAAGCGCTCACGAAACTGCCCCTGACGACCAACCCAAAAAGGTTGCCAATGGCCGACAGGTGCCCTCGGATCTGCAATCGCGGCTTTAGACATTTAAACATTTTGTTTTACCCGACAAGGTGATCTATAGTGAAACCACGGAAAACTTACCATAGCTGAATGCGCGGAGAAAGCCCTTTGCTCCATCATATTCTTTATGTAGCCCATCCCGATCAGGTCGAAAAAACGGTCCACGCTTTGGGACGATTAGGGGCTGTTAGCGAGGGATCAGATGATACTTTTTTCGCAAGGCTCTTTCTCACTCATCCTCTCTTGGTTCATCATCAACTGAAAATCAATATCCTGACCAGTATTGAATTGATTCCAGCATGTTTAAGGCGCTATCCCTTTGATTTATTGATCTATGATGAACGTTGTCAAAATGAGATGGATGCCGTAAATGCTGTCGAAAAAATCCATTTGGAAGTGAAGGAATTTGGTGAGCATTGGGGACCCGATTTTATTTTCCCCATGAGTCGGACCGTGGTCATCTTGAAGCCGCAGGCTAACAATGCTAGTCGCTGCTTTGAGCTAGGTCGCTACAATGTCAGAAATGTCTATGAATCGCCAGACTCCACCGTTAAATTTATAAGTTGGCTAAAGTCGCTTCTGACTCACAGCATCATGCTGCAGCAGAACAAAGTTGGCGTAGCTTTGGCGGGCGGAGGCATAGAAGGTTTTCTTTATCAAATTGGATGTATCCATGCATTGGAAATGGCTTTGGAAGACGACGCGATCCAGCACTGCGAAGCGTATTCTGGGATAAGCAGCGGGTCAATATGCGCTTTTATGTTGGCAAACGGTATGCCTTCAAAGGAAGTCATTCGCTCTCTGTGTCAGAAATCCGAGATCCTACCAAATCTAACCTCTGGAACCCTGTACCACTTTGCCGCAAAAGAGATCATCTTCAGACTTTTAAAAGAATCCATTCGCTACGCTGGTCTTTCTCCAAGCGCCTGGGTTAGCAAAATATTTCGCCTGGTTCCAACTGGCTTTTTTAAACCGGATGGCATCAGGGAATTTTTGCTCAAGTCGCTAGAAGCTTATAAGGGCATTAATGACTTCCGCGAACTTAAGGCAAAACTCTTTATCGGCGCCACGGATCAAGATACTTTCGAACATGTGGTCTTTGGCGCCCCCCCCTGGGATCATAATCCCATTTCGGAGGCGGTCATAGCTAGCTGCGCCCTACCACCCTTTTTCGTTCCTGCAGTTCTTAACGGTCGCCATCTCATTGATGGCCAAATCACGCGAACCTGTAATTTGCAAAGAGTGGTTGATGCGGGCTGCAGATTGTTAATCGTCATTGACCCATTCAAGCCCCTAAAAACCATGGTGCCAGGAACGGTGGATAAAAACGGCGG
>JBIKVD010000349.1:0-4437 GCA_044357055.1 Oligoflexales bacterium
AACTCAATGCGCCGCACCTGATGGCGCTCGTTTACTCCGGCGCAAAGTGCTACGACGGCGTCATCATACGAGAAGAAGCGAAGGGGAAGGCCGCCTGATCAATTTCCACACCCATTGACAAGACCTCATATCGAATCGCCTATGCTTTTCTTCCGCTATTGATTGTGATCAGCGGCTGCTCTCTCAAGAACCTTAAAATCGGGGGTGGAGGCAGACAAAACCAACGGGATGCAGGCGCTTCCATCAATATCGCTATCCCGAGTCCCGCAGGCATGGGGCTCTTAGATGGTTCAGGAGATTTGGTCAAGGCAACGCAGCCGATCCAAAACATGACTAGCTGCCTAAACAATGCAGAAGCAATCATACCGACTCGCGTGACTCGACTGACGATGCCACAGCTATACCAGAGTTTGAAGTTTCACTCAGGTGCTGAACTACAAGAATCCGAGTTTCGTGAACTTTCAAGAAGCACGACTAATTTCGCTGAAAACAGCTACTCGCTGCATGGAGACAAAACTTTTACAGAGCTGGCTCGCGTACAAGCAAAGAAAACTGCAACAGCTATGACCTTATCCAAAGCATTCAGCTGTGACATCAGTAGCATTGCCAGCAATCCAGGCTGTGTGAGCCAGTTCATTGATGGATTTGCTTCACGGGTTTTGCGTAAGGACTTAAAAGGGACCCCAGAAGGCACCTCGCTACAAACATTTCTCACAGATGCTATCAAAACTGCAGGGGCTGAGGGGGCCGCACGCCAAACCCTGGAAGTTCTGTTCCAGCACCCCTTGTTTCTTTATCGTCAAGAAATAGGCAATGGTGCTGGTGGTCAGCTAGATTCCTTTGAACTTGCAACCATGATTGCATACTCTCTCACGGACTTGCCGCCCGACGATGCGCTGTGGCAAGCTGCAACGAGTAAGACTCTCAATTTTTCTACGATGGAAGCTCAGCTTCAAAGACTGCTCGCAATTCCAGAAATCAGCAGTAGCCTCAGAAATCGTTTCTTTAAAGGCTATCTATTGTTGAGCAGTGCCCCGCAGCTAGAAAAAGAATATTTGCCACTGGCCGAAGCACAAAGCCAAGAAGCGAAGTTTCAACAATGGATAGCTAACACTCCCATGGATCAAATATTCACAGCCAGAAGCGACGATTCAGACGACCGATTGGGCATTCATACCCATCGATATTATCTCATGAATCGCGCGAAGGAGGCGGCCAACGTATCTGCAATTTTCTCAGGCATTGCGTTGCGAAGAAACTTATTATGTCAGGTTGTTGCCCCCCCCCGCATCGCTCAATGTGGATATGGGCGATGCAGCTAGTGCCCTCGAGGCCAGAAAACAAGCCAGTAATTGTAATAACTGCCACCAATACATTGACCCAATAGGAAGAAACTATCTAGCTTACTCTGGAACTGGAGCATTAAGTGGCTCAGTGCTCTCAACACAATCGGAAATCTCAGCCACTTTAGATCTTGATGATGTCTACCCAGATATGCATAGCCTCAGTGAGGCCATGGGCCAGAGCGATCATCTTAAGCGTTGCCTAGCCTTACAAGTATATCGCTTTGCCCTTAGTCGACCCGAGCAGAGTGGCGAAGAATGCCACATTCATCATATTTACAACACTATGAAGCAAACAAATTCGCGACTTGTAGACGGGATCATCGCCGCATTAATGTACCGCGGCAATGCTAAACGACGTTAGGAGTGCTTCTATGGTTAGAAACATATCACGCCGACAGCTCCTCGTAAGGTCCATGGAAGACATGCTGAGCATGTCGCTGTTTGGCCTACTGCCAACAGGTGTACTCTTGCCAAGCAAGAATGGATTCGCCCAACAGGCCTCTGAAAAGCGCTTAGTTCTCATTCACTCACCAGATGGGCATGGTATCAATTATTGGCCCCAGACGACATCGCCTACGGGGAGTATCACCCTGAGCCCCATTTTTAGTCCTTTTGCAGGTTTAGAATCTCAGCTGTCTCTGGTGCGAGGCATTGTCGGCCCACGCGGCAGTCATAAGGGCATCGGATGTCTATATACAGGCGTGAATTCTGATGGTGGTGAAGATTCGACCAATATCGGCGCTGCTTCTCTTGATCAATATGTTGCAAATGCTGTTGCCGCAGGAACACCACATCGATCCATCGCTTTAGGGGCCATTGGCAAGGACGAAAAACCCGGAGAAACCCTGGCATTTTTTGATAATAGCGGCAACGGCATCAGTCCATTTATGACCCCCAAGCAGGCCATTGATGCACATTTTCAGGATGTTTTTGCCCTCTCCGGAAATTTCCTGGCACCTAGTCAAACGAATTTGAATACTCCTGGCAATAGCACAGCCATGCTCGAGTTTCTCGATGCAGAGGTAAAACGCCTCCTGCAGAATCCCCGACTCGCGCAGCACGAGAAACAGAAGCTAGCTTTGCATGCTGCCAGCGTGCAGCAAATGATTGCCAGTGCTGAAGCAAGTGACTCCAGTGGGAGCGTTTCAACTGCACCGTCGCTACCGCAGGCCCTTCAATGTCAAAAACTAAGTGCAGGCATCAATCGCAACTACGACTCACGTGGCCAAGACGATTACGAGCCCATGGTCGATGCCTATATTGACTTGATTGCAGCTGGTATCTCGTGCCGAAAATCCAATGTTTTTACGCTGCAGCTCGGAAAATCTGCTGAGTCCTGGAAACACAAGACTGTGGGACAAGGTATTCCAAGGGTCAATGGCTTTGACAGCCACGCCATGACCCATCAAGAATCGTACTACCCCGATAAAGACAATATAAGCAATCAAGAACTCTACGACCTCACCCGCCAACGTGCGCAAGCGGTCAGCACATGGTTTGCCGGGAAAGTGGCGAACCTGGCTAGAAAATTGGCCGCCATCCCCGAGGGCACGGGCACCGTATTGGACAATACTCTGATTGTATGGGCCTCGGAATTTGGCTCCAATGAGGCGAAAGATCACGGCGTTGGCGACCTGGGATTTCTCCTAGTTGGCGGCAAGAACCTCGGCTTTGCCACCGGCAAGTATACAGATTTAGGCGGTAACAAGCGCGCCAACAGCGTCCTACTCAGCACTATCGCTCAAGCCTACGGTGTCACCGAACAGGTTGGCCGCGAAGGTGGCACGATTAGCGAACTCAAACGCTCGTAAGCTCACATCGACCTGCGATAGCGCCCTCCCACCTTGTAAAGCGTCTCCGAGATTTCACCCAGACTGGCATGTCTAACCGTGTGCATGAGCTCAGCGAATATATTCCCACCTCTGATGGCTACTTCCGCCAGCTTAGCCAAGGCTAGAGCCGAGCTTTCCGTATGACTATGATGGAATTTCATCAAACGGCTTAACTGCTGATCCTTTTCGTCATAACTGGCCCGAGTCAGAGGAGCATCACTGCACAAAGTTTGTTGCCCCAAGTTTGGATTCAGGTAGGTATTGACTCCAATAATAGCCAAGGTCCCATCATGCTTTAGGTGCTCATAGTAGTGGCTTTCCTGTCACTCCTAAAATTCCAAACTAGGCAGCAATCGGAGTCTGATACATTCCGCCGCAAACGGGCTTCCATCCATATTTCCTCAAATCTTTTGATGCTAAATGACGTTCGCCAATCATTTCGGCCGGAGTTTTCCCCTCATGGCTGTAATGAACTCGATATGAATTGAAGTCGTCTTGAAAGACTTCCAGTTTGGCTTGAAGATCGGCCTCGCTCCAAAAGAGAATATGCTCGGTAAACTCCCTGCGACAAGTGCCGATCAAGCGTTCGACAAAGGGATGGCTCCAAGGGCAATAGGGAACAGGTTTGATCTCTTCAATGTGGTAATCCTTCTCAAGGTTCGCCTGCCAAAACCAGTATTTGAATTGTGGGTCGTTGTCAGTGGATAAGTTTTTTGGCCAGGTCTTGCCAGCGGCAATCCTGTTGAACATAAAGCAGATTGTGCCACCATTGAGGTCACCCCGGTGAACTGAAAATCCAATGACCTTTCTAGTGAATGGATCCATTACCACCATGACCCAAAATGACCGCAAAAAAACCGACTCCAAGCGAAATAGATCCATGGACCAAAGCTTGTTATGGCTGTTTCCAATTGGCAAAAGCCACGATGGGCCCTTGCCTGGAATGGGTCGGTAATGCTTGGCCAATATTCTCCTCACATTTTCTTTATCAATGGCCTCGCCAAGCACATTGCCCACAAGCAGGGCAATTCTCGGACATCCGTAACGCGGGTTCTTTTCTTTTGTTTGCACGACGAGCTTGACCAGCTCTTTGGCAGGTCCTTTTGGACCAGGTTTAGACGTTGTCATCTTCGAAAAAAGCCTAGAATACTTTCTGGTTACTTGGGCCCTATGGAAGTCCAGAAGAGTCTAGGCCGCGATTGCAATCGCTGACTTTCCGATGCGCTTGGGAGCCATGACTAGAGTACACAGCCCCATAA
>JBIKVD010000351.1:0-4389 GCA_044357055.1 Oligoflexales bacterium
CGCTAGCTAATCAAAAAATGCTGGAAAGTCTCGCCTTGGGTTGCGTTCTTCACGACATAGGCAAGGCCCATGTTCCCCTCGAAGTCCTGTTGAAGCCCGGCATACTGACAGAGCAAGAATGGGTTGTCATTAAGAAGCATCCGGAATATGGCCATACTATGATCGACTCCTCCAATGTTTCCGTGGTCACAAAACATATCATTCTTTATCATCACGAAAGAATGGATGGCTCGGGCTATCCCCACGGTATTTCCGGAAATGAATTATTGCCCGAGGTAAAAATCGCGGCTTTTGCTGATGTTTTTGATGCCTTGACAACCAATCGCCCCTATCACAAGAGCCGCTCTAAATTTGAGGCTTTAGATTTTATTCGCTTTAAACTTCTCCACAATTTAGATAAGGACGTCTTCCGCGCATTGGTCGATATCATGAAATAACCCACGGACGTCTGGGGCAAAGAACCGGGTGTGAGATTGGACAAAATGAGTATTTTTTCACAGGCAGCGACAATACCGCCTGACTTAAACTTAAGAAGTAGAAGATGGATCAACCTGAGTGGGGCCAGAAAAACATTTGGTTTGTTGACCCTCGCCAGTTCATTGTGCCTTCCTTTGCTGCCTAGCTCGACGATATTGGCTCAGGAATCCACAGGAGACCCAAACAAAAGTAAGCCTGAAGCCGCAGAGATTGGCGCTCCAGGAAATAGAAAAGCACCTACAGATCTGCAAAAACCTGAATCCGAAGATAGGGATGACACAGGTCGTACCTTTGATATAGATCCCATTGAAGAACTGGATAGTTATGAAGAAGCAAAAACACCCGAGGAGTTAGCCCTAGAACTGACGCCAGGTGCCGTGGAGCTCAGAGAAAAATTCCAACAAGGGATTCATTTGGGCTTAGGAGCCAGTAAGCCTTGGACAACCGCACATTTTGAGTACCATTATAAAATCCGCTCGGACTTATGGACCAGTGCTTTCTATGGTATCGGTGGGTCAAACCTATCTGGCAAATGGCAACAGTCAGATTATGATTTAAGTGTGGACTCAAGTCATTTTGGTTTTTCAGGACGATACTACCCCACCGACTCCCTTCCTGTGTTTACGTCCGCACTTTTAGCGCTCAGCAAGTGGTCTGGCCGTATTAAGGCCACCGGTATTGACATAGCGGAAGAGGAACCTGCACTCGATCAAATCAGCACCAGTTTCCACGCTCAAGGCCTTAGCGCCGCTATTGCTATTGGCTGCAGCGGTCTCTGGGAGAATGGTTTTTTCTTGGAATACACCTTTGTCGGCATCGGCCTTTCAAAAATCACGGGCGAGACGATCGCTCGTAATCGCAATCAAAGTACGAAAATCCTAGAGGACAGTCTAGAGAATCCCTTGGGATTTGGCTTTTTGAATATTGCGGCGGGATATTTCTTTTAGACGATCGTCTGCACTTGAGTGGTAAGTGTCAGGCTTCAGGAACATTAGCATCGACTCGGATGAGGTATCTCATGGATCAAGACGTAGCCCTACGCGCCTTTTTGCGACAACTGGTGGAACAATATTTGGATCCGGATCCCGAAAAAATGGCTCCCAGATGGCAAGGAGGGATGCTAACGCTGCAGCCTGGTAATGACTCCATGGCCAAGCAGTGGCCCATCGAGCAGTTCTTCAAAAAAGTCACTTCTATTCGCGACAATTTGCGCGTTTTAGAGCAAAAAATTAATACCAACGACAAACTTCTGGATGAAGACAAAATTGCTCTGCAGGGATACATCACGAAATGCTACGGGTCTCTGACCTCTTTCAACGTCTTATTTCACCAAGAAGGTGATCGCTTTGTGGGCCAGGCTGGTAAGGGCGAATCCCAAAACCATGCGGAACCCAGTTCTTCGAGAATGACTTTGCGCAAAAAAGACACCATGACCTTGGCCCAAGCCAAGAGAAAACTGGGCCTGGCCGAACATGGCGAGGATTGAGTTGACCTCCCCTTCTTTTTGCCTTTTACTGGGCGATTGCTAAACACAGCACTTTGGAAACCCTAAGAAAACCAAAGGTTCAGAGGCCTATGGCCCAGGAGCTCGATCAAGATGGACGATAAAAAAGTCATTTATTCCATGGTTCGCGTCAGTAAGACATACCCACCCAGCAAGACCGTCTTAAGAGACATATCCTTGTCGTATTTTTACGGTGCAAAAATCGGGGTTCTCGGTCTTAATGGCGCCGGAAAAAGTACCTTGCTGAGAATCATGGCGGGAGTGGAAAAAGACTTCCTGGGCGAGGCCATCCTTTCAGAAGGATACACCGTCGGTTACTTAGAGCAGGAGCCGCAGTTAGATCCTGAAAAGACGGTTAAGGAAGTCGTCTCCGAAGGAGTGCAAGAGATTGTCAACCTGTTGCAAGAGTTTGAAGTCATCAACTTGAAGTTCGGCGAAGATCTTAGTCCGGAAGAAATGGACAAACTGATCGAAAGACAAGCTAAGGTCCAGGACCGCCTTGATAAAGTGGACGCTTGGACTCTGGACGATCGTCTTGGCTTTGCCATGGATGCCCTCCATTGCCCCCCAGAAGACCAGAAGATCGCAGTTCTTTCGGGCGGAGAGCGCCGCCGCGTGGCTCTGTGCCGCCTGCTCTTGAAGGAGCCCGACATCCTGCTATTGGACGAGCCCACCAACCATCTTGATGCCGAGAGCGTCGCCTGGTTAGAAAAGCATTTGCAGCATTACAAGGGCACCGTTATCGCGATTACCCATGATCGCTACTTTTTGGATAATGTTGCGGGTTGGATTCTCGAGCTTGACCGGGGCCATGGCATCCCTTGGCGAGGCAATTATTCCTCCTGGCTCGATCAAAAGACCAAACGCTTGGAGCAAGAGTCCAAAACCGACGATCAGCGGACCAAGACCCTGAAGCGGGAACTGGAATGGATTCGCATGTCGCCAAAAGCGCGGCAAACGAAAAGCAAGGCCCGCATTAGCGCTTACAAAGACATGTTGAACCAAGAAACCGAGAAACTGCAAAAAGAACTCAGCTTAATGATACCCCCGGGACCACGCCTTGGGGATGTGGTTATCGACTGCGACGGCGTTACTAAGGCTTACGGGGACAAAGTCTTATACCAAGATCTTAGCTTTAAGTTGCCGCCCGGGGGCATTGTCGGGATCGTCGGGCCTAACGGCGCCGGTAAAACGACTTTGTTTCGCATTATGTTGGGCATTGAAAAACCTGATCAAGGCACGGTGAAAATCGGGGAAACCGTGCGGGTTGGCTATATGGAACAATCCAGGGATGCCCTAAGCCCGGATAAGTCGGTTTATGATGTGATCTCCGGAGGCAACGAAGTGATCCGCATGGGACAGGCCGAGGTCAACGCGCGGGCCTATGTCGGGCGTTTTAATTTCAATGGCACGGATCAGCAGAAGAAAATTAAGGACCTCTCAGGTGGAGAACGAAACCGCGTGCAGCTGGCGCTCTTATTGCGGGCGGGCGCAAACGTGATCTTCCTGGATGAGCCAACCAATGATTTGGACGTCAACACCTTGCGAGCGCTGGAAGAGGGCTTGGAACAGTTCGCTGGTTGTGCCGTTGTCATTAGCCATGATCGCTGGTTTCTCGATCGCATTGCCACCCATATCTTAGCCTTTGAGGGTGACAGTCGGGTGATTTGGTACGAAGGAAATTATTCCGAATACGAAGCGGATCGTCAGCGCCGGCTAGGACCAGAAGCTGCTGCGCCTAAAAGGATTCGTTACGCCAAGCTCAAGCGCTAGGGATGTCCCCCTGCTTTCGGGAACCTTTTTTTGGGAAACTTCAGGAGAGCTAGGGCCCGCCTGCCCTAGGGTAATCTATTCTTGAGTTTTGAAGCGGTTGCCGGCGTAGGTCGTGACCATACAACCCGCACCGTGAAAGAGTTCCACCAGGTTTTCATGACTCTCGCACAGGCTTAAACCGCAGCGGTAGAGGTTTTTTTCTTTCTTGGCTGGACCGCAACTGGCGACTTCAAATTTTAGATAACGTCCCTCCAAAACCAACCAAACCGACATGCCTTCCTTTAGGGCGCGATCCAGCAGCACACTCATACCCGCCTTTGACACGTCAATAGCTCGGGCGCGCAAGTACTCGTGGCTGGAGGGCAACATAAGTTTGCCCGGCAATGTTCCTCATAAGGCGCTGACACGCTGGGAGAGACGGCGCTCATCGGGTTGGGTCACAGATAATCTCTTCAGCAATTGGGGGCGATACTACCAGTCGCTATTATAGTGCAAGCAGCGGCCGCAGAAAAGGCTATCCATGTGAGAAATCCTAATCACAATGATCCGTGAACAAATCGTCGGTTACGGTCACTCCATTGGGTAACGATTGTGCTCTCCACTGATGCAAGAGCCTAACATAGTCCTCGATCATG
>JBIKVD010000073.1:0-14279 GCA_044357055.1 Oligoflexales bacterium
TACATCCTGATTCGCGGGGCTCCCTAGGGGTCCGGCCTAGTGGTATGACTGCAACAGCGCTTGTTCAAAATCATCCAAACATTGATACAGCTGCTGGGGGGATTCAAGGATAAATATCTTGTGCTGGAATTCGTCGATACGGTAGTCGGTCTGGCAAATCGTGACAACATCAAAAGGTAGCACCTGAGGCTCAGAACTCAGGGAATAATTTGATTCCCCAAAGGAAGAAAGAATGCCTCCACCGAAAATGCGGTGGCCCATTGCAGTTTTTACCAACGGAAATTCCAAACCAAACCAGTAAAGTCGTCCGAACTTATTCAGGGCATCTTTGTTTTCAGCATATTTCATGGCGCGACAGCCGAATTCATAGTTGAAGTTGGCATAACCCTCGTCAGCAAAAAAGGGAATATGACCATATAGGTCATGAAAAATATCTGGAGCCGGGGTATAGTTTAAATCATCGGCATCGCGGATGAAATTTCCGATGGGAAATTGCCGCTGGGAAAGGGCCGCAAAAAACTCCGGACCTTCCTCGAGACCCACAACGGGAATCCCTTGCCAACCGGTGAGAGCCTCCAGTCGTTGATTGATGACTTGCAGATCCGGGATGCGATCACCGCCCATACCAAGCTTGCGAATGCCCTCTGCAAACAAGGGATCCGCTTGTTTTTGTCGACAGGGTTCCAGCTTCGCAAACAATTGCTGCCAGGTGTGATGTTCTGCTTCGCTAAAGGCGCGTAAATCTTGTTTTTGCATGAGGTAAAATCTTTCTGCCTAACCGAACAAACCTCGGCCTCAGGCGTAGGGAGATCATGTCTATAGGCATTATTGGCAGTTTTTCAAGGCTTTTTCAATGAATAAGGTTGTCTCACAGAGGTCCTTCGCTGCGCTCAGGATGACGGCAGCGGCTCAGATGACGGCAGCGGCTCAGATGACGCCTTACCGCTCAGGAGGACGAGCCTCAGGTTCTTCCGGAAGCAAGATAGGTTTCATGATATGCGCTCCGGTGCTACGCATCCCTAACATGCGGAACCACAGTTGCCTCTTTGGTCTCACATCTGCCAATCGCAGTGAGGCGAGGAAAGCCACAAAGCGCAAGCACGAGGAAATAAAAAAGAGTTGATGATAAGCAGCACGGTTCAGCTCCCCCGAACCAATAAGCAAAGAAGCGAGGCCCACACCAACGGCCATGCCACAGGCATTGATAAGATTTGACCAAGTTAAAAGCTTGGCACGAGCAGCCTGTGGAACACGCTCGATAAGAGAAAGGGTCAAGCCTAATTCGTAACAACCCCAAGTAAAACCGGCCAAGAGTTGGACCAAGACCAACAAGTAGAATTGGTCTGTTATCATATAGAAGAAGGGAAGTGGCGTGATCCCCGCCGTACCCACGACCAAGAGGACTTTGACACCGAATTTCTGCACCCATGGATTTAGAAGATATCCTGCAAGCATCCGCGAGACAAAAGCACTTCCTAATATGATGTTATACTCAATGAAATCAAGGTGCAGATCCTTCAGCATATAAGCTGCGAAAAAGGGGCCTGAGACATTGACTGACAAGTTGACAAGAAACATAAAGCTCAGGACTGGGGCGACAAAGGGACGTTTTAACCATTTGACACCGAATCCGTCCTCGTTTATTTCCTTTGCGATAGGGAGGAATTCATGCCAGCGAAAGCTCAGCATCGATAACAATCGGGCGAGACCAGCTCCAGCCAACAGAGCACTTATCAACCAAGTCGCGTGGGTTGATCCCGCATTGGATCGGCCCAGCACCGTGCAGGCGATCACCAAGCTTATCAAAGAAAAAACATGGGTGAGTGCGTTACGACGAAAGAAAAAAGACTTAAGCTCTGCGTAAGCGATCGAGCGAACGATGGCTGTGTTCCATAGAGGACCCGCGACGAAGCCAAAGGCCCAATAAAGAGAAGCGAGGGCCGCCAGCCACTGTGCTGTAATCGGCCTTAAATCGCTGAATCCGATGGCTGAAAGCACCAAGAGCACCAAGGCTTGCCCACCAGTACACACCATGAGCCACTGCTTTGTATGTGGACTACGACTGGCCCGCTGGGAAAAAAGAAACTGCAAAAAAGATCCAAGGATAACTGGAATGATGGCAAGGTAGGAGGAGTGGGCTGCACTGATGCCCACGCTGAGAGCGAAAGCCACTAAGTAAGTTTCCCCCAAACCCACCATCAAACTATAGAGAGCGCCTTCTAATAAACTGATGTTCTGGATTTTAGAGAAAGCGGACCCTTGCCTCGAATGCAACGGGGGCAGTGGAGATTTTATGGATTCTTTCATCACAAAGATTCGCTCGGTAGGGATTGCAGCGATTCCATCGCCATCAAGGAATCATATCAGATCCCTCTTTGTTCAGAAATGATCCACAAAATTATTCTCGGCAAGCTACATCGAGGCAGGGAGGAAAGAAACAATTCCAAAAATGCTAGGCATCAGTTGGGGCTTTCGTTGGGCGAGTCAAGCTTTTTTCAGAAAAGCGGCAACCAATACGATTCTGATTCCATTGACTCGACCCTCGACATGTTTAGGGTCATCTGTCAGGGAGATGTTCTTAACGGTTGTGCCGCGTTTGGCCGTGAAATTTGCCCCTTTGACTTGCAGGTCTTTAATCAATGTGACCGTGTCACCTGAATGCAAGGGGCTGCCATTGCTGTCGACGACGTGGACCGAGTGAGGTTCTGTTGATGACAAACCCGATGAAAGGCCTGCATCCGCCCAGGCTTGCAAATCGTCTGGAAAATAGACCTGCCCCAAGAGATCTTGCGCCCAAGCGACAGACCCGAGCTTTTGTAAAATGCGGTAGGATAGGACCTGAACAGCTGGAGCTTCTGCCCAAACGCTATCGCGGAGACAAAGCCAATGATTGCCCTCCACTTTTTGCGGCTCTTCGAGCCCTGATTCGCATTTCGTACAAATGAGGACCTTGGCGTCCGCTGTGGGCCCACCCGCAGGCTTTAGTTCATAGGTCGCCAGCCCCTCGCTCGATTGGCACAACTCGCATTTACCGAAAGAGCGACTTAACAACCACGGCTCGACAGTCATCGTGCTCATTCCTTTGTCTTTATGACGGAGTTGACGACATCAAAGGGTAATGGACCGTACATTTTTAGTCAAAGGCATTCGGCGTAGACGGCACTTACCCAGCCCTGCAATTCAGAGCTACTGACCTCATACCAACGATTCGAGGAGTACTCCGGATAGGAAGGGTCATCAATCATGCCGCCCTGGCTTGCTGAGATCACGCGCAAAACTTGGCCATCTTCGACAAAACCTATGACCTCGCCATCCATGGGCGAAGAACGCAGGCGAATGCGATCACCGGAGGTTCGCGTGACGCGAACTTCCTGACAAGAGGCTTCTATATTGGTTGGCTCAACACCGGCGGAGGGTTTCACTGCGGCAGGAACCGAACCTTTTGCTCCTGTTTGGAATACCTCGTCGCCATGTTGGCTAAGAAGAGCGGATGTTGCGGCCTGATAAGCCTGAATTTTCTGTCCGTCACAAGAGCCATTATACAAACATGACACCATGCCAAGCCAGTTTTGATAAAGTCGGTCCGAACCATTTGCTTTGATCGTATTAATCCATTTTACGAAATCAGACTCGGATCTGATGTGACTCACTCCATAGCGCGCAGCGGTCTTAGGTGAGGTCGTGATTTTCTTGACGAAAAATGGCAGGACCGCTGAGGCATTTCCTTCGACGGTCAAAATCGACTGTCCATAGACACCAAGGGTCTGGGAATGGGTACCTGAATCAAACTGGAACATTCCCAGTCCGCCTTGTTGGATTGCACAAGGCCCATCTGCCGAACCAGCGATGACGGCACCGCCCCCACATGAAGCTGACGCCTGTCCTTTGCAGGCCCAGGTAGCTTCTGACCAGCAATGGGCCATGCCACTTTCAGCGTCCGCAATTCCTGCGATCAACAAGGCGTTGTGGACTCCCTTTTCTCGTAAGCCTTTAGCAATCGAGCGGATGCGCTCTCTCTGTTGTGATTCACTTAACTTAATTTCGCCATGTTCGTAATTGCTCATGGGTCGAACACCGAAAAACCGATCATCGGCACCGCAGCTAAACAAGCCCGCCGTGAAAACCAAAGGAACTCCCAATCGGATGCCGACCTGCAAAAATGAGATGACAAAGTAATTTCGACTCATGGGCTTTCACACTCCTTGCCAAAAGGATTCTGGGCCGCTAGCCGACCTTGCCGATCCACGGCAAAGAAGTTCGGGGCACAAGAGAAACAGAATCAGTTTTCGTTGCTAGCAATGTTAAAGCAAATTGACAGCTGTTTCGGGGACTGAATCATGCTAGGATCTGCGGTATCTGTTCGAGCAAAACCGAACACGGGCCAAAATGAATCATAAAACAGCAGGTCAGTCGTGGTGAGGGAAATTACTTCCTACCTGAAACAGCCCTGATAGGCAAGCACGATATTGCACGCAGCAAAGCAAGGTAGCAAAGCAAGAGAGTGCCACGCCCCACACAGGCTTTAGGATACCAACGTAAGAACAGGGAGCCTTTGTTATTTCTATGAATATACACCACGACCTTTCCGTGTTGCTGCGCTCACAACATCCCCTTATTGTCATAGATACTCAAGAAGAAATCAGAGCGAAGCAAGTTTTGGAGATAGCTGCCGCCAGCAGCAAAATTCCCTGTTGGGAATGGACCATCACCAAGGGTTTGCGGCGTGTCGGCAATCATCCCACGAAGCTGGGCAGCCAGGGTCGAACCAGCGATGAGGCTTTGAAAAAGATCAAAGACCCCATAGACTTACTGATTCACATGCGCGACACGATTCAATCTGGATTGTATATTCTTACGGATTTTAGCAAGTATCTCACAGATCAGGCCGCCATCCGGCAGTTTCGCGAGATTCTGCAAATGGGCCCCAGCCTTAAACGCAGCGTCGTATTGTTAGGCACTGAGATCTCCTTACCTCCAGAGCTAAAAGGAAAATCCGCGCACTTTGATCTAGGGCTTCCGGATAAAGAGGAACTGAAACGGATGATCCTTTCGACCCTCGACCATCACCAGCAAGGAGGACGAATCACCATTCATTTGGACGCCCCCTCCCTAGACAAATTTATCGCGGCTTTTTCTGGACTGTCGAGCAACCAAGCACGCCAAGTACTCAATTTCTGTATTTTTGATGATGAAAAAATCACGCCCGAAGATATCCGGCTCGTCTCCCATCGCAAGGCCAGATTGATTCAAGACGGTGGCCTAGTGGAGTATTTTCCGCCCAGTGACAATTTATTCGAGCTTGGGGGTTTTAAAAATCTCAAGAGTTGGCTCAAGCGCACCAAAGTTGCTTTGAATCCAGAATACAAGGAAAAATACAATCTGAATTTCCCAAAGGGTCTCATGCTTTTGGGCGTTCAGGGTTGTGGCAAATCGCTCGCGGCAAAATTCATCGCTCGGGATCTGGGCTTACCGCTCTTAAAATTAAACTCCGGTAGCCTCTACGACAAATACATCGGGGAGACCGAAAAGAATTTTCAAAAAGTCATTAAGATGGCCGAAACTCTGGCGCCCGTCGTCCTTTGGATCGACGAAATTGAAAAAGTGCTTGTAACTGGCGACGGAGGAGGTGATGACCAGGCTGTCTCAAAGCGTCTCCTGGGCGTCATTCTCAGCTGGTTACAAGAAAAGACCTCGCCTATCTTTGTCGTTGCAACAGCCAATCAGATTCATGCCCTCCCCCCAGAACTGCAGCGCAAGGGCCGCTTCGATGAAATCTTCTATGTCGACCTTCCGGATCAAAACGAACGGGAGGAAATTTTTCGCATTCACCTAAAATTACGCAATCAAAACCCGGTGGAGGGTGACCTTAAGCAATTAGCATTGAGCTCAGAGGGGTATACGGGTTCAGAAATTGAACAAGTCATTATCGCTGCCCTCCAGGAATGTTTGCACGAAACGAAGGATACGCAAAAGCTAACTAATTTTGTGCTGCGGGAATTGTTGCAAACGATACCTTTGTCTGTGTCTCGTAAGGAGGAGGTCGACGACATGCGAGCTTACTTACGGGAACGCTATGTACCGGTAAAATAAAGCGCAGAAACACGCAGCTTTGTTAGGCAATTCATAAAGAGGGACGACGATGGAACTTGACTGGCCAAAAAAAACGATTCAAACCCTTGCCTCTGAATGCGGAATCAAAGAAGAGCTTCTGTACCCCTACGGCAAATTTTTTGGCAAAGTGGACCTCGCGAGTCTTGAACTGCCAGCCAAAGCCAACAAGCAAATTCTCGTTACCTCTACCACGCCGGGCAAAAGCGGCATCGGCAAGACGACAACATCGATAGGCCTGAGCATGGCCCTTAATCGCCTTTCTCTCAGCACGGTAGCGACCTTGCGACAAAGCTCTTTGGGACCAACCTATGGACGCAAGGGCGGGGGAGCTGGGGGCGGAGCGGCGCGCCTGCAACCCCTCGATGACATTTTGATGCATTTTACCGGGGATTTTCACGCAATTACCCAAGCCCACAATCAACTTAGGGCGCTGATAGACCAGAGTCTGCATTTTGACAATCCCCTTCGCTTGGACCTGCATCGACTCCTCTTCCCGCGGGCCATAGATATCAATGACCGCATGCTGCGAATGACTTTGACCGGCTATCAAACCAGCAACGGCCGAGGCCAAGACTCGGTGGCCATTCCCTGCCCCTTCCTCATTACTCCTGCTAGTGAAATCATGGCGATCCTTGCCTTGCTGCAAGGGAGAAACCAAGCTGAGGTCATTGATGACTTATACCAGCGCTTGGACAAAATAACCTTGGGCTACGATCAAGATGGTGAGTTGATACCGGCCAGCTCCCTAGGGGTGACTGGTGCTATTGCTGCTTTGCTACGACATGCCATTAGCCCCAATCTGACCCAGACTTGTGAAGGAACCCCAGCCCTCCTGCATGCTGGACCCTTTGCTAATATTGCCCATGGCTGCAGCTCGATCTTAGCTGACCAAGTTGCTGCGCGTTTCTTTGACTGTACGATTACCGAAGCCGGTTTCGGAGCTGATTTGGGATTCGAAAAGTTTTGGCACATTAAATGCCGGGTAGCGAAGACCTCACCTGCCCTTGCGGTCCTTACCACGACTCTGGGAGCCCTGCGGGAGCAATCCGTGCGAGGTGGCGCTGACAATTTAGAACACCATCTCGGAGTCTTGCGCTCCTGCCAAGTACCGACGATCGTCGCAGTAAACGTTTTTCCTGGCGATTCTGCCGCGGACTTGGCTAACGTCTGTCGCCAAGCTGAGTCCTTGGGTGCTCTCAAGGCTTGTCCGATCCAGCCTTACACCAAGGGTTCCGAGGGATGCATGGAATTGGCCCAATGGATCTCAACTCACTGGCACCAGCTAAGCGCTGTGCCTTGGAAGCCCGTGTACGTTGCGAATGCTTCTCTTAAAGATAAAGTCAGCACCGTCGCCAGAGTTTTTTATGGTCAAGAGAAAATCTCATTCTCCGAATCCGCCGTAGAGCAAATGAAGGAACTCCCAGCCTTGGCCCAGGATCTACCCATTTGCATCGCAAAGACCCCCTTAAGCCTGAGTCATGATCCAAAAATTTACAAACTAGACGCGAATGAACCCCTGCCTATTTCTTCGGTGCAACCAGCCTTTGGCGCTGGCTTTATCATCGTCAACGCGGGCCAAACGCCTCTTATGCCCGCCCTAGGCAGGGAGCCTCAGGCTAAGCACATCAAGCTACAAAGAAATGGCGCGATAAAAGAGTTATTCTGAGGAGAACCCGATGACGATGCTTATGGATGGCAAGTCACTTGCCCAGCAGATTCGTGCCCAGCTGAAAAAAGAAGTGGGCTCCTATCTTGCCAGGGGCCTTCGAGCGCCACGCCTCGCTATGATCCTAGTGGGGGATGACCCCGCTAGTGCCATTTATGTGCGGAGCAAAGCAAAAATAGCAGAAGAAATAGGCATAGCTCACGAATTGCTGCAGCTGCCCAAGGATGTCTCACAAGATCAGCTTTTGGCTGCGATCAGGGCCTTCAATCAGCGTGACGAGGTGGACGCAGTGCTACCCCAGCTACCACTGCCCTCTCATTTGCGGTCCTTCGTGGTTTTGTCAGAGCTTAAAACTGAAAAGGACGTGGACGGATTGACTCCTAAGAATCAAGGCTTATTGCTTTGGAATCAGGGGGCCATCTTGCCTTGTACGCCCCGGGGCATCATGGAACTTTTGCACCACTATCAAATCCCAATTCAGGGCCAACGCGCGGTCGTGATTGGGCGCAGTCTGTTGGTGGGGAGATCGATCGGCCTCTTGTTGGATCAAGCCGGCGCCACCGTTACAACGATCCATAGTGCGACGCCCAATCCCGAGCAGCTCTGCCGCGACGCAGACCTGGTGATCGCAGCAGCCGGAGTTCCGGGACTGGTGCGGGGGTCATGGTTAAAGCCGGGATGTGCCGTGGTTGATGTGGGGATCCATCGCGTTGAAGGTAGTCCGTCTCTTGTTGGGGATGTCTTAGAATCTGAGGCTCTGGGCCGGGCGGCTTTCCTAACCCCCGTTCCGGGCGGCGTGGGTCCCATGACCATGGCGATGTTGATGAGAAACACAGTCGAGCTGTATTTGAGATTTGGCGACCAAGGCGCGACTATGTAAGGCTCCGATTATCTTGAAATAAATAGGCAGTTGCAAAGCAAGGCATCCATGCCCTACCATCTTTTGTTGAGTCTATGCAAAAATTACTAGGTATCATGAAAACTCCCCCACCTTAAGGCGGTATGCGTGCCCAATCGTAATGACCCGAAAGATACTCAGACCGCACAGGCCTATGAACTTGACCTCCAGATTCGCCGACAACCTGATGACCTAACCTGCGGTCCTACATGCTTATACTCTGTGTATCGCTATCATAACGAAGCTTTTGACCTTGAAAACGTCATTCGAGAAGTTTCCATGATCCCATCTGGAGGCACGATCGCTGCCCACCTAGGCATTCATGCGCTCAAAAATCATTACAAAGCCAAGATCTGGAGCTTCAACCTTAATATTTTCGACCCTTCCTGGTTTGAACTTCCCAAAGACGACCTGATCGCTAAGCTCAAAGCGCAGAACCAAATCAAACGATCCAAACGGCTGCGGTCTGCTAGCAATGCCTATATTGACTATATGGAGCGAGGAGGCAAAGTTTGTTTCGAAGATTTGACGCCAGGACTGCTCAAGAAGTTTCTCAAAAGAGGATTGCCCATTATTGTAGGTCTCAGCGCTACCTATCTTTATCGCTGCAAACGTGAGATCCCCGCCACAACTGAGCATCATGACCTGAAGGGCGTGCCTAGCGGACATTTTGTGGTTCTTACAGGAATTAGTGCCGACGGCACGAAGGTGCGAGTTTCAGATCCTTATCATCCCAATCCCTATGCCCAGCAGAGCGACTACACCGTCGCGATTGAGCACCTGGTCTGCTCCATCTTGCTTGGTGTGGTGACCTATGACGCTAACCTTCTCATTATCGAAAAGGAATGAAGATTTGCTATGAAAAATATCGTTGTCGTCGACTCCGCTTCCGAATGGCCCAATAAACTTGGTGACTATGCCGTTATCAGTGACTTTGACTACTTGACACATCTGGATTATCAGAGCGATCGCAATATGCGGGTCTTCAATCTTTGTCGCTCGTACAAATATCAAACTGCGGGCTACTACGTCTCTTTGTTGGCTGCCGCCCGGGGTCATAAACCCGTACCCTCCGTAGAAACCCTGCAGGAGATGAAGTCCAAAGCCTTTTTGCGCATCACCTCCGAAGAGTTAGATGATTTGGTGCAAAAATCTCTTGTAGACATCAAAGCGGACACATTTGAGTTAAGCATTTACTTTGGTAAAAATACGGCAAAAAAGTATGAAAAACTCTCCTACTTATTGTATCAGTATTTTTCTGCGCCCCTGATTCGCGCAAAATTCGCCAAAAAATCGAAATGGCAACTCACCTCTATTGGCCCAATCGCCCTCAAGGATGTGCCCGAGTCTCACAAACCTGACCTTATTTATTTTGCCGAGGAATACTTTAAGAAGCGTTCACAAAAAAAACGGGTCAAACCTGCTCGCTACAGCCTCGCTATCCTGGTCAATCCCGCCGATTCCACTCCTCCATCTAACGAAAAAGCCATCAAAGCCTTTGTGAAAGCGGCTGAAAATTTGGATATGGAAGTAGACATTATCGGTCCCGATGATATCAGGCGCCTAGCGGAATATGATGCTTTGTTTATCCGCGAAACGACTAGCGTCACCCATCATACCTTCCGTTTTGCGCAAAAAGCCGCGGCCCTGGGCCTCGTCGTCATTGACGATCCAGATTCGATTTTAAAGTGCACAAATAAAGTCTATCTGTCGGAACTACTGCACCGCCACAAAATCCCCGCTCCAAAGACTTTTATTCTCCACAAGCATAATGTCTCATCCTTGGTGGATCACCTGCCCCTACCTTGCGTTTTGAAACAACCCGACAGCGCTTTTTCCAAAGGAGTCTCTAAAGCAAACACGCGGGAAGAATTGGTGGAAACCATAGATTCCCTGTTAGAAGCCTCGGACTTAGTATTGGCCCAGGAATTTATGCCAACAGATTTTGACTGGCGTTTAACTTTTATCGACAATAAGCCGCTCTTTGCCTGCAAATACTATATGGCTTTAGGGCATTGGCAAATCTATAACAACGAGCGCAACGACGATGATCACACTGGGAATGCGGATTCCATTCCCATCTCTCGAGTGCCCACGGGACTGCTGCGACTCGCAGAGAAAACTGCGGCTCTTATCGGCAATGGATTGTATGGCATTGATATTAAGGAAAAGGACGGAAAGTATTTTCTGATCGAAATCAATGACAACCCCAGCATTGATTATGGCGTGGAAGATCGCACCCTCAAGGACGAATTGTACTTCGAAATCATGTCTGTTTTCTTGAACCGCTTGTCGCGAAAAACCAAAGGACTACCCATATGAGTCAAGCCCTGCACTTGTTCGCAGCTTATGGCATCGAAATGGAATACATGATTGTGCACGAAGAGACTTTGGCCGTCATGCCAATCGCAGACAAAATTCTCACCGAGTTAAACGGGGGTGTACTAAGCGAAGAAGTCAACCTAGGAAACATCGCAGTATCAAACGAGTTAGTTCTGCATGTGATTGAATTCAAATGCCAAGGGCCCCAAAGCGATCTGGTACAAATGCACAAGAACTTTGTCGCTGCCCAGAAAAAAGTCTTGGCGCTACTAAAAAGGCATCAAGCTACTTTGCTGCCGACCGCCATGCATCCCCTGATGGATCCTGATCGAGAAATGCGCCTTTGGCCTCATGGGAACTCTGAAATTTATGCCGCCTACAACCGCGTCTTCGATTGCCGAGGCCACGGTTGGTCAAACCTTCAAAGTATTCATATCAACCTACCTTTCCACGGCGACCAGGAATTTGGCGTCCTGCATGCGGCCATCCGCTTAGTTTTACCTCTGCTGCCCGCTCTGGCTGCGAGCTCCCCCCTGGTGCAAGGGCGGCGGGCCGAGAACCTGGATCAGCGGCTCGAGTTCTACCGGAAAAACCAGCAGCGGATCCCAGAAATCACCGGCAAAGTCGTTCCCGAGGCTGTCTATACCCAGAAAGATTACGAAGATAAAATTCTCAAGCCTTGTTATGAGGCTATTTCACCCCATGATCCTGAAGGTCTGCTGCAGGAGGAATGGCTAAACTCCCGCGGAGCTATTGCACGATTTGATCGCGACGCCATCGAGATTCGCGTTCTCGACATTCAGGAAGCGCCACGGGCAGACTTTGCCATTATCACCTTGGTCGTCTCCCTCCTTAAAAGCCTAGTCGCCGAGCATTTTTGCTCGATGAAAGACATGAAGTTGGTCTCAGAAATGGAATTAAGGGACCTCTTTCTGTCCTGCATGAAAGAGGGCAGTCAGACCACTATCGCCAATGTTCGCTATCTAAGTCTTTTTGGCTACACTGGCGCTTCGGTGAAGGCGGCAGACTTATGGCGCTTTCTGATAGAAAAAATCCCAGAACCTTTAGCTGACTTCAAAGCCTTCAACCCTGCTCTACAAGTCATTCTCAGCCAGGGAACCTTGGCCGAAAGAATTGTGCAATCTTTACCAAAAGATCACAATAATTCTCATATTATAGATATTTATAAGAAAATCGAACTAGGTTTCCGAGAGGATCGACTCTTCGTGCCGTGAATCAATGGATTTGCTGACCCGAAGGGTTGACTGACGCGATTAATTGCAATAACATCAGGCTGCGTCCCAAACCCCCGGAATTTTGACATGCAGCGCTTCGCCTCCACTCTCGATCGCACTGGCATTTGGTTGTCGCTTATCTGCGGGGTTCACTGCCTCTTCATTCCTTTCGTACTCTTTGCAGTTCCCGCAACGGAGCATTTGTTCGGGCAAATGCCGATGGCCGTTGGGCAAACAGGTCACGACCTTACCCATGTACTCATTTTGGCGATAGCCCTACCCATAGCTTTGGTTTCGCTCCTACGTTCTTTTTTAAAATTTGGTCATTGGACCCCGCTTTTCTTGGGCTCGCTTGGACTGGCAGTCTTGGCTTTGGGCGTGTCGGCTTCGGCTGAAATTCACCACTATGATTTATGGTTTTCCCTTTCTGGCAGTGGCCTGCTGCTGATCGCTCACTGGCAAAATTTGCGCACTTGCCAAGGGCGGCATGCTTAGTCCATGCGTTTATGCCACCTGGTTAGTACAGAATTCTTGCCTTTGGCGATACCACCAGCCTCGAACGAACAAAACGCCGAAACCTACAACCAACTTATGGCCCAAAACACTTGTGGAACCCGGACCTCTTCTCCGGTTCAATTTGTCGATCAAGAGTGCCTTTGGAAAGAGCATGGTCGTCGATTGAGCTATGATCGAGCTGTGGTCGCGTTAGGCTCGATTCCCACGCGACGCGGGAATCTTCATGACTACTACAATTTCTTTACCTGGATGCGTTTTCCGCGCAGTAAAGCCAAGCTACATGCCACGCAATTTCGTCTTCAAGAGGCTCGACGTATAAGCGGGCACCACAACCGCTCTGCGGAAGAGGACAAACTCACCCTCTTAGACGAAGGCGGGATCTTAAGAGTCGAGTACAACGATTTGTCTGCGCCAAATGAAAAGATCATCCACCACCTCATTTATGGTCATGCTGTCTTGGAACAATACTACCAAGGCAAAACAGAGTTTTCTGGTTTTGGGCTAGAAATAAGTGGTAAGCAATCTTGGCTAGAATCATCAACGGAGCCCATGGAAAACTACCTTGATGCCGCCCTTGAACAGTTACTTATCCTAGGAATCACTTCCCACACAAAGCCCATCGCTATCCCATTGCGCCAGCTACTGGAACCCCAGTAGGAAAGCTCGCATTCCATCGACTTACACTTGCCAAAGCCCAGGCAAAGCAAGGCTCGTGTGGATATTCTGATCGCCGAATTTCTGGCCCGACGGGAAAACACCGAGCGCCTGCAAAACCGTTTGCCAAAGGTCATTGACGCAACGAGGATTGTCCGTTTCTCCATTGACGGGCTTGTGAAAGGCCGCTTGCAAAAAATCCTTGTCGGGACTGCTGGTCTCTTTAAAATAGGGAAAGACAACATGATTTCCCGAAGCCATGGGTTTCAGCTTTCCGCCAACCATGACCACGGGAGACCAGGTGCTATGGTCAAAACCGTGGGAAAATTCGCTGCCCCCCACGACCACAGCGCTATCCCAAAGGCTCCCACCGCCCACATCCGTCGCTTTCATGCTTGCAATCATATAGCTAAAACATTGCATAAAGCGCGTGACACCCGCATTTAGCTGCGCTTGATAGGTGGTTCCTGCATGCGTTGCCTCGTGATAGTCTGTGCCAGCGAGAGGCATTGCCAGGCCTGTGCGTCCCATGGTATGAAATCCCACCCTAGTCAAATCACAGGACATCGCCAGCACTTGTAGGTCCATCATAATGCGGCTTCTAAGATCCATCAGCTCCGCGTTCAAACCACCTTCACTGACCAATCCTGTTCCGCGGCTATCATCTACCGTATAATTCACGTCGCAGGTCAAGTTCTGCGAAGCCACCAGGCTGCTCTGAATCTGATCGACAAAGGACAAATAGTTGTCCAAGCGCGCAAGATCCTCTCTTCCTAAGCGAGCTTTTAGACGCCTGATATCTTCTTTTACCAATCCGACCACGCGCAGGCGCCTGGCAAAGGCACCACCATCGTCTCCTGTGGCCAAAGACCCGGTT
>JBIKVD010000074.1:0-14205 GCA_044357055.1 Oligoflexales bacterium
AGGCGGACCCTATAAACGAAAAGACGTTGTATTCACGGCAACGCCTCAGACCAATCCCTTTGAAGATCTGCTGCAAGAGGGGCACAACAGTCAGCTGCGCGAAGTAAAAGTGACCGGAATCCATGAGGATCCAAACCCCCCTCGCCGCGTTCTTGATCCCAGTCACGAGGACGCTGACGCCGACGGGTACGTCTCTATGCCAAATATCAATATTATGACAGAGATGGTCAATATGATTGCCGCAACCAGAGCCTATGAAGCTAATGCGACGGCGATGACGGATGCCAAGCAATTGGCGATAAAAGCCCTTGAAATTGGCAGATAAGGAGTAGGCAATGTCTAGTTCTGTTGGACTCTACAATAATTTAGGTAAGCGGGTTGTCAAAGATCTGGAGGCGCTGACTCAAGAGCTAAACCTTGAGCAATCCGGCAAGACATCCCAGCAAGAGACGACCAAAGGACAGAAATCTTTCGTCGACTTTCTGAAGGAAGGCGTGACTGAGGTAAATAATTTGCAGGTCTCTGCAGATGCGAAAGCCACAGATCTTGCCACAGGAAAGTCAGAGAACCTCCATGAAACCATGCTTGCTATGTCTCAAGCCGAACTGTCTTTCAATTTTATGGTACAGGTCCGCAATAAGGCCCTAGACGCCTACAATCAGATCATGAATATGCCTGTGTAGAGCTTATTGAAATAGCATCTCGCCTACCGGTGATTTAGAGGGTGAAAAATTGGCAAGCCTTAAGGATTTTTCAAACAATGTATTTGGACAGGCCCGAACGTTTTGGGGCAGTCTAAATTTGTCAAAACGCATCACGCTTGGCGCGGTTGTGGTCACCATTGTCGGGCTAATGTCAGCCGTCATGATTATGAGCCAGCGAGAGCCTTTTGAATACCTTTTTGTCGACCTGAGTCCTACCGATAAGCAAGAAATCGCTGCTTATTTAAATGCAAACGGCGTCAATGATTATGTGATTGATCAAAAGGGGATTAAGGTTCCGCCCGGTCGAGTGCTTAAGCTGAGAATTGAACTGGCCCAACGCGGCATTCCCACCCAAGGCCAGGTGGGATGGGAGCAGTTTGATAAGCAAGACTTTGCGAGAACGGAATTCGAGCAGAATATCAATAAAAAGAGAGCTCTAGAGGGTGAACTCACTCGCACCATCAATGCTATCGATGGGATTCTATCCAGCCGCGTACATATAACAGCTCCAGACCGAAGCATTTTTGTGCGCGATGAAAAGGACCGAACGGCAGCAGTCTATCTAAAAACGCGTCAAGGCTTTGAGCTGGACAAGGCTCAGATCCGGGGGATTCAACATTTGGTTTCAGGCTCGGTAGAAGGCCTTAAACCCAAAAGCATCACCATCATTGATGCGGAAGGCAACATGCTGACCGAGATCGAAGAAAGTGACGAAAACGCTCGATTGACGAAGGAACGGCTCATCTATCGCAAGTCGGTAGAACAACGTTATGAAGAGAAAATTAGGGCCATCGTAGGAAGGATTGTCGGGCCTGATCGCGTGGATGCCAAAGTAGACGCGGAAATTGACTTTAACCAGGAAGTACAGAAAATCTCAGACGTAGACCCTGACCAGGTAGCGGTGGAGTCTAAGCGGACTAAGGGTATGAAAATGAAGGGGACCGGTCTTAACCCTACAGGCATTCCGGGCGCCAAATCAAACGTCCCGAGCGAGCAGGAACCCGTGAATACAGCCTCGGGAGGTATGGGAACCGATAGCTCGAATGAAGAAGAGACCGTCAACTATCAGGTATCCAAGAAGGTGAGCGAGAGAACGTTAGCAGCTGGTAATACCATGCGCATGACGGCCGCTGTCATCGTGGATGGCAGGCAAATCTATCCAGTCGATGGTAGCGTACCGGAATTTGTGGAGCGCACCCCTGAAGAAATGAAGAAGATCGAGGAATTGGTCAAGAGCACGATTGGCTTTCGCGATGAGCGCGATACCGTTACGGTCCATAATATGATGTTCCAGCTCAATCCCTTCCAGGTTCAGAAATTGACGGAAAAAAAGGAAGAGAATCGCCGCTATATCTCCACCTTGGTATTGTCTTCGACCATCGCCATCGCCTTAGCCCTGTTCTTCGCTTTCATTGTACGTCCCTACTTTCGCTGGCTGTCCTATGATCCCCAACGCAAAAGCAGCCAAGGTCGCATCGAAGACTTCAAACCAGATCTTGAGCTTGCTTCCGTACAAAATGTTCAAGTCCAGGAAGATGTTCCTTTTGATAAACTGACGCCTCAAGAGCAGGTGATCTATTTAGCGCGACATGAACCGAAGCGAACGACTGAAGCCATTCGCATGCTGCTTAACCCTCATCAGAGTAATCCGTTATAGCCATAGAAAGGAATGCTTCATTGTCTAGAAAGCAAAGTCGGGGTAAATACATCAAGGGCGGCAGCGACATCATCAAGCACTTGTCCTTGGTTGAGTATTCCTTCGCTGAACTTTCAAAAAAGTATACTGGCGGTATTGATGCCGATAACCCTGGTGCCAACATCATCATAAAAGATGTTCACCATCCCGAAGACCTAGCTAGGGAAGTCTCGATCCCGGCTCAGTTCAACCAACAATTGGCAGATCACACCCAACATGCAAGAATTATCATGCCGGGCGATTTTACCAGTGATCTCGAGTCGATGCGAAATCGCAAGGGTCAGGGCGACGACGAATCCGAAGAAATTGGTCGTCTGTACGAGGAAGAGATCTTCAGGAAAATAAAAAAAAAACCCACGAAACATCAGCGTGACGGGGATCCTGTAGATAGCCACGAAATGGACTCGGAGCATCATAAAGAGCAGGAGCATCTCTCTTTGGCGGATCATGTTAAAGGGCAAGCTGCGATGCCCCCGCAAATCCGTATTATCAACCAAAAGTCTCCGAGTATCCTTGATTCTGAAGCTCATCTCCAGGACTTGGCACCTCCCACAGCCGCTCAAGTAGAGGCATTTGTAAACATTGTCCAAGACACACATGCCGCGCAACCAACTTCGCCAAATCCACAGGATTTTATACCCAGCTTCCATGCGCAAGAGGATTCCTTCGCTCCGGAGGCAAAGTCCATCGCGGCTTATAAGGAGAAGGTCGTTCAAGAGAGGGAACGACTTGATCAATTGGAAGGTGATGCGCGGGCCACAGGATACGAAGACGGTTTCCGTCAAGGTGAAATTAAGGGTCTAGCTCAGACGAGAGCCGTTACCACCGAAATATTCAGTACTGTGGAACGACTGGTATCCGATCTAGAGGGTCTGAGAAGAGACCTGCTGGGACGAGCCACTGAGAATTTCTACGAGATTGCGCAGGTCGTAGCGCAGACCTTAATAGCGAAGGAAATTGAAGACGATCCCGCAAGGTTCCTTGCTCTCCTGCGCAAAGCCATCGAAACCATCGTGACCGATGATCAATTCAAAATCAAAGTGTCACAAGAAATGCTGGAAAGCTTACACACCCTTTCGGACAAGCAAGAGCTCCATAAACATATGGTTGCAGATCCCCAATTGGTTGGCAGTCAATTTGTCATAGATGCAAAGCTAAGCTCTATAAGCGCAGATCTGCCAGCACTGATCCAGGATGTGATTAAACAAGTGAGAGTTCCTGTCTTTGAAGAAGATTTGATTCAGGGAAAGGCAGGCTAATTTTGGAAAAAGTAAATAGTGCGACTATTGTAAGGAAGTTTGAGCGTAGGGAACTATCGCGGCAGATCAGGGGAATCAATTGGGACACTTATGGGCGGGTTCTTGAAATTGTAGGAAATATCATCGAAGCACATCTGCCTGGTGTCCCGCTTGGTACGGTTGTCCGTATCGAAAGCAAACTGAAACCAAAAGATATTTTGGGCGAGGTTGTGGGTTTTCGAGAGAATCGCTCCTTGATATTTCCTTACGAGTCACTGAATGGCACAGCACCAGGTGCAAGGATACAACCCGAGAGATTCTACGATCGTGTGCCAGTCTTTGACGATATGTTGGGCAAGGTTTTTGATCCCTTTATGAACGAAATAGGGGGTATCCCTGTCGAACTTAGAGAAGACAAAGTTTTGGTTCCAATCGAGAGAGCAGCTCCAGATCCAATGCTTCGTGAGCGAATAGCAAGACCATTGAGTTTAGGGGTGCGAGCCATTGATGGCTTACTAACGGTTGGCGAGGGTCAGCGCATGGGCATCATGGCTGGATCTGGCGTAGGCAAGAGTGTGCTTATGGGTATGATTGCGAGAAATGTGAGAGCTGATATCAATGTCATCGGCTTGATTGGTGAACGCGGACGGGAAGTGCGGGAATTTATTGAGCGAGATCTGGGGCCAGAGGGGATGCGGCGCTCTGTGCTAGTGGTGGTAACTGGGGATCAGTCGCCGCTGATGCGTGTGCGCTGCGCGTCCGTGGTTACGGCCGTTGCGGAATTCTTTTCGAGTCGGGGCAAAAGTGTGCTGCTGATGATGGATTCCTTGACCCGAGTGGCCATGGCACAAAGAGAGATCGGGTTGGCTGTGGGTGAACCTCCCACTACCCGCGGCTATACGCCATCCGTATTTTCCTTGATCCCAAGATTGCTTGAAAGAACCGGTCCACAGATAAAGGGTCACGGACCCATCAGTGCCCTATACACCGTATTAGTGGAAGGTGATGATTTCAATGACCCAGTGACCGATGCTGCTCGGTCGGTGCTTGACGGTCAAATCAATTTAAGTCGAGCCATCGCCGCAAAAGGCCATTTTCCTGCGATAGATATACCAACAAGCATTAGCAGGGTTATGCGCGATATTGTGTCTCCCCAACATTGGGCCTTGGCAAATCGAGTGAAGGAATTGATCTCTCTCCATGAAGAAAAGGCAGATCTCCTGCACTTTGGCTCCTATGAACGTGGGAGTATGCCTTTGCTTGATATGGCAATAGATATGATGCCGGCTATCCAAAAATTTCTCCGCCAGGGTCATGATGATTCGACAGGTTTTGAAGATACTATGAGAGCGATGTCAGGGTTGTTTGGTAAAACGTGAGGTAGCTCAAAATGCAAAAGGGTTCAGCCTTTTTTCGCCTAAAGCTGCGGCGCTTGCGGCCGCTGGTAGATAGTGCTCGGCTCATTCTTGAGAAGGAGACACTGAAATTGGGTCTCATTAGAAGAGAAGTTGGGGAAGCTCAAGAACTGATGAAGTCGCTACAGCAGGAATACTATGTTTGGCTTGAGCGGGTAAATACTATGAGAGAAACGGGTCCGCGAAATATGTTGCCACAAATGGAAGCAGGCTTGGACACCCTGAAGGAGCGCTGTTTTCAAGCTTTCAAAAGCGTGCATATGCTTAAGCAGCAGGAGAAACAACAAGTTGCTCAGGTGGAGCGGATGCGACTTGAGGTTTCGGCAAAAGATAAGGTCATGGATCGGTTTTCCTCTGAGCAAAAAAAGCAAGCCGAGAATGAAGCAAATAGGGCCATGGATGATCTGTCGACCCTGCGTTTTAAGGGGAGGCAATTATGAAAAGGAATAAGGTATCCCTAGCTAACGGGTTAAAGGGAATACTTGCCGTCAAGTTAATATTGCTTGGGGCGGTGGGACTTGCCTATTTTAAAAAGGCTCAGTTCGGTGAGAGACCATTGCAGGCTCTGGATACGCCAAAACAAGAAGGAAATCCTGAAAATGCCCCGCGGGAAACGGAAGTCCAAAGCCCCGCGGAAGCTGATAAAGAGTCCATTGAAAGTGCGCTCGCCAGGGATCCGATGGCAGACGGCACCCCTGGAGAGAAGGAAGGCGAGCCGCGGCGAAGTTTTTTGGCGAATTTGCTAGATTTACCGCCTCTAGATCCAGAGAATGTGAAGCGTGAAGAGATCGCAAGATACCTTAATTTAGCGGAAATGAAGAAGGAACAAGTTGATACTCGGCTCGGGTTGCTTAAAGAGCGCGAATTGCAGCTCATGAAACTGGAAGACAGTATTGAAAATAAGATCCAAAAATTGGAGGAGGAAAGAGCTTTCCTAGCAGAGACTTTGCAGAAGGAAAAAGATGTACAAGCGGAGCGCTTGAAGCATTTGGTGGAACTCTACAGGAAGATGGAACCCAAAAAAGCTGCCCCCGTTTTTGAGGGAATGCATCGTGACCTTGCGGTGGGCTTATTTAAGCTGATCGAGCAGAAGCAAATTACCAAAATTCTTGAAGCGATGAGCCCCGCCAAGGCTGTTGAACTTAGTGAGTACTTCAGCCGTATTCGGTCGGCTAGAGAGTACGATGTGCTTAAAGATGTGAACCAGTCACTGAAAGCGGAGTTTGAGGAATGCAAGGGAATGCAGGCTCATTGATTGTCGTGTTGTTGCTCGCGGGTTGCGTTTCGCGCGCTTCGCGGGATGCAGACGATCAGTGCATTAAGGCTATTGAGCTTAATGAATTAAAAGTTATCCCACAGCACTATCTGCCCTATCAAAAGGGTAGCGCCTACGAAGTGACCGGAGCGCCCGATAATAGCTATTCCCATTACGGAAAGGGAAAGTATGCCTGGGATATCGCATCCTCTCAAAGTGGTCGGGGTGTGCCGCTCCTAGCAAGCGTCGACGGTTGTATCCGAGCCTTGCGTCGGAACGCGACAGCTCGCTATGGTGGCCAAGAAAGTGCGAATAACGTCAATTACATCGTCCTGGAATGGCGTCAAGATTTGGCGGATCAGTATCGCCGAGGGGCTAAGATTGAGTCCTTGTATTTGCATCTCGAAAGTTTAGAACCCAGTTTGTATCCGGGCAAATGCGTCAAGCGGGGCGAGAAGCTGGGTGTAACTGGGTGTACAGGGTGGTGCTCTGGAATTCACCTTCACTACCAGGTGCAAGAACGCCCAAGCAATTATAGCTGGTGGGGCCAATCTGTTCCTATTGGTTTTGCCGAACGGGTGCAGCCAAGAAAAGGTGTCTTAGCGCGGTCGCAGAATCCCGCGGTCGCTAGTAGCCCTTCTACAAACCCAGTGACTCAACCGAACCCCTCCCCGCGGCCACAGCCCGAACCTGTTCCTCCGGTCGTACCCGCTACGCCCGTTGAGCAGAAGCCGGATTCCACTCCTGCCACGCCCCTTGATATCGAATTTTTGTGCAATAGTTTGGATGTTAGTAGAGCTTGGTGTGCCAGGCGGATTCCCGGATTTGCTCAGAGGCAGGAGTTAGTGAATTGCGGGAAAGGTTGGGTAGAGGTCTGCGTCAATGGCTGCCTTTTTGGCGATGCTAGTGATAGTTGTAAGAGTGAAGCTAGCGGGTCTCCGACAAATGATCCGGCGGTGGGGTCGAAGACTCCCGAGGAATCTCCAGCAAAGACGGAACCAGGCCAGGCCCCGAAGACTGGAGAAAATGGGGACGGTACCCTGGATAACAGCGACCAAATCCCCGCAGCAGAGCTGGACGAAGATTTGGGGCGAAACTCATCTGAGTGTTACTGACCTGCTAGAGCGGGCGTCGCGATTAGGTTATATCCCGCGTCGACATGCAGAATTTCGCCGGTTGTGCCACTCGCTAAATCGCTGAGAAGGTAGGCCGAAGCTTTTGCCACGTCTAGGGTGGATATGTTTCGTCTCAGGGGGGCGATCTCCGGAGTGATTTTTAAAATTCGAGAGAAATCACCCACAGCAGAAGAAGCAAGCGTCTTGATCGGACCCGCGCTGACGGCGTTCACCCGGATCCCTTTAGGTCCTAGTTCGTTGGCCAGATAGCGGACCCCTTGATCCAGAGCGGCTTTGCAAAGTCCCATGAGATTGTATCCAGCAACTACCCTCTCACCCCCTAAATAGGTCATGGCGACGATACTTCCCTGGTCATTGAGAAGTTCCTCTGCGCGTTTGGCAATAGCAATTAAACTATAAACGCTTACATCCATAGCTTGAAGAAAACCGGCCCTGCTGGCGTCAATGGTGCGGCAGCGAATATCTTCGAGCGGAGCAAAGGCTATGGAATGCACTAAGAAATCAATCTTCCCAAGCTTGCGGCGCACCTCGCCGAAGAAGCGGTCGAGATCTTCATCCTTCGTCACGTCACAAGGGAAAAGTAGCACCGGGTCGATTCCTTGTATGGCATTCGTGACCCGACGTAACATTTTGTCTTGACCAGCGGGATCAGGTAAATGGGAGAAACCCAGGGAGGCACCCTCTTGCTGCAAATACTGAGCAACACTTGTCGCAATGGAAAACTGATTAGCGACACCCATGATGATGCCCACTTTTCCTGTAAATAGACCCACGGAGTCCTCCTTTGTCATCTCACTTGTGTCGCACGGTGAGCTTAAGACTTACCAAGAACCCTTAAAGGGTGCTATGAAGATTTTGGCGAATGGGTTGCTCCTTCGCTTACCAAGAAAAATTGACATATAAGTAGCCGGATAGGCGAGTTTTTTTGCGTCATCCTGGAAGGGAACGGAAAGATGATTTGGACCATTTGGGTTGGGATTGGAGCCTTTCTGGCTGCTGCTGCGGTTGCCACCGGTGCATTCGGAGCTCACGCCTTGCAGCAACGTCTGAGTCCAGATGCTTTAGCTCTTTGGGAAGTGGCGTGCCGCTATCACATGTATCATGCTTTGGGACTGCTAGGTTGTGGCTTGGTGGGCACCCGCATCGATAGTTATCTCTTACATATTGCCGCTCTTTTAATTTTTCTTGGGGTTCTGGCCTTTTCAGGCAGTCTGTATGCCTACGTCTTCTTGCCTCTTCGTTGGCTGATGTACCTTACACCTTTAGGCGGGGCCTGTATGATTCTCGGATGGATTCTGCTGGGTGTAAGCGTCATTCGCGGCTAGGAATCTTTGAGGTCACCCTCATACAAAGTTGGGAAATCGAGGCCAGCACCACAACAAAAGATAAGCTGATCACAATCACTGTCGAGGATTGGCCCCTAAGAAACTGACTGAAATGCATGGCGAGCATATTGCCCAAAGAGGCCTGTGGCTCACTAATACCAAAGCCCAAATAACTCAAAGAAGCTTCGATGATGATCCCAAGGCGTAGCCAATGACTTAAATGCATGGCCAGCGGAGTTAGCCACTTTCCAATTAGCCCATAGCTCCAGACTCTATCTGCTTTGCGGCCCCCCAGGCAGTGATGCGACTCCCAATAGGCTAGGTGTTGATCCTTAAGCAAATGCATAGAGCACTCAGAATAAGTTCTTATACAACAACTGAAGAAGATCACAATGAGGATAATGCCGATTGGATTGACGCTTTCAAGGCCAACCAATAAGAGGAAAAGGGCTATCGTGATTGGAACGGAAACGAGGAAATCCCCCGTGACCAGAAGCGCTTTCTTAAGGATGCGCACGAGCCGAGAATCGCGACTGCAAGTCATAAAAAATAGCCCGAGCCCCAAGATAAACGCCAAAATTACGACAAAAATGAGCGGCAGAACGGACTCCGACACCGCCAAGCTTATTCGTGAAAGAAGGTCCCGACCCAGGCTGTCAGTTCCTAACCAATGCGCGGCGCTGAAGCCCTGATCCATATTTGCTAGAGATACCTTGTTGGAGAACCAGGGAGTGAAACGAAATAGAACGAGCGTCCCAAAGCTGACCCAAAGCAGGATTCGTAGAATCTTTGGCACCCAGCTCACAAATATCCCTTTAAGCGACGCCCGATTTTTTGATGGTGCCAGAAACCTGTACCCAGAAAGGACAAGTACAGTAAGGAGGTAACCCCCAGGCAAGCCCATAATGTGGCGTAATCGCGCGATCGAGCAGAAATCCATGCCAATTGTCCTAAGCCCGGCGCTTGGAAAATGACTTCGACAAGGAGCATCTCACCAAAGATGAGCGGCAAGCATTTGATCCAGGTGTGGGTGAAGCTGAGGGCAAAAACGGTGGGAAAAAGAGCTTTCCTTGGATTCTTACCGTAAGCTCGTGCCGCCAGGTTAAACGGTTTTGCTGCCATGACCTGGCACTCATGTATTCCAGAGTTTATGATGCCCCCCAAAAGGCCAGAAGCAAAGGCGAGGACCACCGCGGGAGCGAGACATCTAAGAAACATCTCCCCATCCGAGGTTAGGAAGCTCACGGGGAGAATCAAATTCTCTTGAACCACAAGATAAACGGAGACGATGAGCAGCGGTCCTAAGATCATAGCAGGTAGCTGTAGACTTTCGATGTAGGCTTGAGTTCGCCAGCGATGGGAGTTGTAGAAAACCACAAGGAAGGCGCTGAAAGAAATGACAAGCAGCCATAGCAGAATGAAGAAACTATACAAGATGCGACTGAGTTCCATCAATGAGGCTCTGCGAATGCCTTCACGGCTGCAATGGCTCTTCGCCATCCTTGCAAAATTTTTGTTCTCTTTTGCTCAGATGCGGCATCTCGATTCGGCTGAAATTCCTTGTCTATTTGTCGCAGTGAATGCAGATCCGTCATACGATTTGTCAAATCCAGACCCGCACAGGCAATGAGACCGGCGCCAAATCCAGTCGTCTCGATCAAGTGAGGTCGATTCACGGATAGGTTGGCGAGGTCGGCTTGGATTTGACAAAGAAGATTGTTAGCTGATGCGCCCCCATCTACTCGCAGTTCCGTCACGGCACTTTTCGATTGATCGGCCTTAAGAGAGTCATTGATGACTTCTATAAGGTCAACAACCTGCAGGCATATTCCCTCAAGAAAGGCGCGAATGATTTGTCCTTGGTCCGTGCCTCTCGTCAACCCCAGCAGAGCACCCCTGGCCTCGGGAATCCAATGAGGCGCCCCGAGACCTGTCAAGGCCGGGACAAAATAGATATCAGGAGCTGCATCTTTTCCAAACGCTAAGCGTTCGGATTCGGCGACATTTTGTAACAGGTGCAATTGATCGCGGGCGAACTGTAGACTTGCGCCTGCGACAAAAACGGATCCTTCGAGTGCGTAAGTGGTCTTGCCTTGAATGGTCCAGGCCACTGTGGCGATGACGCCGTTTCCGGGTTTGGGAATCTTTGGCCCAGCATTGACCAGAAGAAAGGCACCTGTTCCGTAAGTGCATTTGGACTGCCCAGGGGAGAAGCAGGCTTGGCCATAGAGCGCGGCTTGTTGATCCCCTAGCATTCCTGTTATAGGGATTCCATCTGGTAGTGTAGCAAATCCTTTGGTCTTGCCGAAAGGCGCGGCACTGTCGCGAATGGTCGGCAGGCATTCGCGGTTAGGAATCTTAAAGAGCCGCAGGAGGTCATCGTCCCAATCGTGAGTGGCTAGGTTAAATAGCATTGTCCGCGATGCGTTGCTAGGCTCCGTGGCATAGGACTCACCGCTGGTGAGCAAGCCAAGAAGATAAGTATCCATCGTCCCGAAGCGAGCTCTGCCGGTGCGCGCAGCCTCCATCAAATCAGGTTCGTACTCTGCTAGCCAGCGCATCTTGGTTGCGGAAAAATAGGGATCCAAAAGCAGACCTGTTTTTTGCCGCAGCATGGGCTCAACACCCTCTTTGCGCAAACTATGACACAAATCTGTGCTGCGCCGGCATTGCCAGACCATCGCGGGCCGCAGGGGTTTCATTGTGCCCGGCTCAAAGACACAAATGGTTTCTCTTTGATTCGTAATGCCAATGGCCGCGAGCTTTTGGGGAGAAAAATCTGGCTTGCGAGCTTGGGCGATATTCAGGGATTGCTCGATAGCGCGCTCAAGGGAGAGGCGAATCTCCAGCAAATCATGCTCAACCCATCCCGCTTTGGGAAAATGCTGAGGGAAATCGACGGTTGAACGCCCGAGGATTTGCAATCGATTCGGTAATTGCACATCCAGCACCATAACGGTGGTGCCGGTGGTGCCTTGGTCGATAGCTAGAACATATTGCCGTTCCATTAGTCTCCAAACTGCCATGGACCAGGGTCTGAACCAGTGACAGACGAGCTTTCCGGTGAAATTTAGCTAAGTGTATAAAATAATTGAGCTTGAGGCAATAATGTTTGTGTTGAGGCTCTAGGATTTGTGCCTTGAGCCGCGGGGTGATTGTGGATCAACCTCTGCTTAAAGCCTGCAGTCCAGCACCTTGAATGGCAACCACACTGGATTTTGGCAGGTTTCCTGTGGGCCAATGGCTGCTTAGCTTGCCTTGAGGGCTGGAGGATAAGCCTGGGTGTTGGACCGATAAAAATAGCGTCAAACCATCAGGAGTAAAACAAGGTCCCGTCAGTTCAGCGTCCGTGGGAGCAGAAGCAACCTGAATGGGGAGGCCGCTCTGAGGACCATGCATGGGAATCAAAAACAGTCCGTTGTTTTGGAATGGTTCATAAGCTCCGCGGTTCATCACTTTTTCACTCATATCCGTGGTGACCCACAAATTGCCATGAGGATCAAACTTAAGGTTATCTGGGCAGGCAAGTCCCGACTTTCCACCAGTGAGGAAGACGTCGTGAGTAAACGTCAGAGCTCCAGCATCCCCTCCCGATTCGCGGATTTTGAGGATGTAGCCATAGAGATTGCCTCTGCTTGGACTATTTGTCATGGAGATGAAAACATCCCCTGACGAGGGCTGTATCGCGATATCTTCGGGCCGCTCTAAGGGAGTTCCACCCGCATAGGTCGCGGCTTCGGCGGCGTGCAGCAAAACGTCTGCTTGGTCGCGGTACTGGGATTTTAGTTGCTCATTCTTTTGCCAATCCACGGGTAACCACTGACGGAGGCCTAGATTGGCGACATACAGCGTGCCCTTTGCAAGACTGTCGCTAGACTCTGAGACGAATTTGAAGATACAGCCTTGGTCGCGATCTTCCCCCATATACACCACCACGCGACCGTCTTTAGCGACACCGGTCGTGGCGCCCTCATGACGAAATCGACCCAGATTTAGATGTTTCTGAGCGACGCCAGTCTCGGGGTGGATCTCGACGATCCATCCATATTGGTAGGGGTCTTGGGCATCATGGAGCTGCCACTGATGATAGGCGTCCGCGGTGTCCAGTTGCCATTTTCCATCTGGCCCACGAAGATAGTCGCCATAGAAATCCTGAAAGTTTTCCTCCCCGCTGAGAAAGGTCCCCCAGGGTGTTACACCACCCGCGCAATTGGCAAGCGTACCCATGCAAGTCGATTTGCCGCCGACCTTTACTCCGTAAGCAAAAGGGATTTCTGATTCTCCGTGAATGCGACGCTGCCTGGCTTGGGATCGCAAACTCCATTTGCCAGCGATTTGCTCCAGGTTAAGGAGGCTGCCACCAACCGCCTGGCGCAGAGATTGGAACTGCTGTGCGGTGTGTTTCCCTTTATTTCCGGTCTTGCCCATATTCTCAAACCAAAATTCGGGATGCACATTTTCATGATTGACCCACATCGTAAGCGATGGCGTCGCACCTCCTTGATACCCAGCAATTCCGATAAAATCATTGTCAGAGCCAAAAGGCGTATCGCTACCTGGCAGCGGATCACCTGCCTTGAGCAGGACTTCATAGCTCAAGGAACTTGCCAACACCAATTGATCTTGTTTTTGGGGCGCGATTCCTGTTATGGCCGGGCCTTTGGCAAAGGCCTTCTCGCCCAGCCACAAGGCGGGAGCGCTTTGTCCCATAAATTGTAGAAAGGCCCTTCGGTTCCAAGAGTGTGTCATAATTGCTGTGCTCCAAAGACAGAATCTGGTGTAAGGCCCCCACTATAGCTCGCATGTGGGGAGGCTTCAAACCTAGAGGTCGTCTTCTTCACCGAATCCTAATATGTGAATTGCCCGGACCGAAGGGGATCGGAGAGAGGTCTTTCTATGCTACCATTGGAGCTTGTCTGCAGCGCTATCTTACACCGACGAGGGTTCCCGCCATGCCTCTACACCAGATCACTTTTGGAATTTTGTGCCTCGCTGCCGCTATATCGGTATCCAGTGCGGAAGGGATTTCTCTTGAAAACGAGCAGCTTGCCAACAAATTCTCCATGGATTTGAAAGCCTCTCAGTGTGTCACGCTGACGCGAAATCAACTTACGGACAAGTCCTTGCAGGGTTTGGATCAGCTGCTAGGAGATTTGGTTCAGGGATTGAATCAAAAAAATGCCAAAGCTCTGAAACCTCTCTTTCATGAGCGCTTAAATATTGACGAGTTAAAACTTGAATCGGTTTTTTCGCTTATGGATAGGAATTATGGCCATCCTTTTGATGTGAGTCTCTTTGAAGCCTATTTGCTTCACAGCGTGGAAGGAAAGGCTGCCTATATTCCTTGTGAAAAAAGTCGCCTAGAGGTACTGCCGCAGTATGGCTACGATATGCAAGTTGTTTTGTGGTTGCAAATTATGGGCAAGAATGAAGTGG
>JBIKVD010000494.1:0-4334 GCA_044357055.1 Oligoflexales bacterium
CGTTATCCTTTATTTCAATTGGATTTTGAACTTTAGCTTCAATGAAAATCTCTTCTGAATTTGGAGTGATGTCAGCAGAAAGATCCACTGAGCTTGAAGAGAAAATCACAGGAGTTAAATCAATTTTTTCCTCTAGATTTTCTTCAGTAGCTACTTGCAAGTCCTTTAAAGTTCTAGCATTTTCTGAAATTTCATTCATTGCCTCGTCTGAAATTTTTTCTGAAACTTCAGTTCCAACCAATCTTGTAAATGTTTCTCGATTTACTTTAAATTCTGTTGGAGGTGAGAAGAATGGATTTTGTGCGTCTTCTAAATTTTCGGATAGATCGGAATCGTTGATATCACATTTCAAATTGTTCTTCACCATGTATGATTTGCAATTTTTTAGTTTAAATCGCACGAAACCATCCATCAACCAGAAGAGCTCTTTCACTTTTTGTAATAAATCCTCTGATAATAAATCTTCTGAGATTTGATTCTCTGGAAAAGATTTGATAATTAGTGATTCAATTTTTTCCATATCATGGTCGAATTCAATCCAATCATTTTCAGTGAGTTCAGTTTCGACAAAACAATAGAATAATTTTCTTCTTCGAATGTTATATTTATTCAAAGCGTCCATTAGCCAAAAAAGATTTCTGTTAATTCTATTTTTGACAACGTTGAAATGATCTACTTTGCGAAGATGTTTTTCCAAGCGCAATGAAAGGTCATTGAGGCGATTCCATCTGAAATCCTCAATTGATCTTAGTTGCGGTGTGATTTGGAAAGACATTTTATAGTAATAAATATATTTTTCATCATTGTACGATGGCTACGCTTTGTAACGAAACAGAAAAATTGATGGTGAAAATTGAGATTTCAATGTATTTGAAATTTCTTTTATTTATAAAAAGTTCTCAACATCTCGAAATATATTTTGTATAGATTGTTTAAATCTTCCTTTGATATATTTTCATCAATTTTATGAGCTGTTTCGTTTAGAGGGCCAAACTCGACGATTGGTGCAATTTTATGCAAGAACCTTCCATCTGATGTTCCTCCACCTGTAGTGTAGTTTGTGTCAATATTTGTGATGGTTTTAATCGCTTGAACTAACGATTCTGAAAGTTTGGATTTTGGTGAGAGAAAGCTTTCCGTGTTTGAGAAGACAGATAGTTTGTATTTTGATTGATTAACATTTTTTTCTATGACTTGGGAAATTTTTTCTTTTAATTTATCGATATTTTGCTCTGTGTTGTAGCGAACATTGAATTTTATTTTCACACTTTCAGGAGTGATATTGCGAGTTTGGTTGTTTGTTTCGATCGAGCTGATAGCAAGTTTTGATGGTTGAAAATCATTTGTTCCACTGTCCAATTCTATGTTGAGAAGAGATTCAATAACTTTGTTCGCACTGATGATAGGATTTTCTGACTTTTCTGGATAGGCTATGTGGCCCTGAATTCCATGAATCGTTAAATCAAAATTTGCAGAGCCGCGACGGCCATTTTTGATCACATCGCCTAATTTTTTTTCACTTGTAGGTTCTCCTATAAGAATATTATTTATTTTGATATTATTTTTCTGAACATATGAGAGAAGTCCTTGAGCGCCAAGAGATTTTGTTTCTTCATCACCTGTGAGTATGATTGCTATGTTGATTTTATCATTGGTTTGAATGAAGTCGATCGATGCTTGAAGGAAGGCTGCAATTGAAGATTTCATGTCAACAGCTCCACGCCCATAAAGAATATTATTTTTTTCTGTGAGAGTGAATGGATTGTTTGACCAAAGCTGCGAATTTCCTGGCTCTACAACATCAAGATGCCCGATGAAAGCGATATCTATCTCATTTTTTTCCTTGTTTCCTTTGAATTCACTGTATAGATTTTGGACGCTTTGATTTTCAAAAATTTCTGTTTTAAAATTGTTTTGTTCTAGGATTTGCTTGATGTTTTGATAATCTTGCGGATTATTTATAGTTGTTGAATTGATGGAAATCAAATGAGAAAGAATTGCTAAAATTTTTATTAATGAAGACATTTTTTGTTATAAAATATATTTGCTAAACATATAATATAAAATTTGAAACTAATAACCACCAAAAGTAGAAAAAAATATATATTTTCTTTTTTTTGATTTTAAATGATTTACATAAAATAAATTTTGTTATAAAATCTTTTACAAATTTTAAAACTTTTTCAATATTTATATGCAATATCAGATAGTAGTTGAAACTGTGCAAAAATCGAAAAATGCTAATTCGATCGTTTCTGATTTTTCAAAAAAGAAAATAACTTTTTTTGAGAGTGTTGTTTATAACATTTTAGTTGAAGAAGAAAATAAGAAGGAAGTGAGAAAATATGTGAAGGACATTTTCTCTGAAGATTATAACAATAATTATTATCATGTTTGGGGGAATGAGAATTCTGTGAACTTGCACAACTATCAGCATAATTTTTGGAGAAATTATCAGTATGCGGTAGATGTTGAGTTTCTTCCGGGGCAAACGGACAATGTGGGAAATACTTTATTGTCTTTGATTGATGATTTTCATATTTACAACACTCAATCTAGCTCAATAGCAGATAAGTTGAAAGTATCGATGATTAGGCGCTTTTACTTCAAAGTTGATGATGAAGATTTTGATAGAAAGAGGGTGAAGTTCTTGGTTGAGGAGTTTGGTTTGCAATTTGAAATCAATCCAGTGATACACAATGTGAGAATTACTTGTTTGCATCCTGATGGAGTTTATCAAAGAATGATGGAGGAGAATGAAGAGGATATTAAAACTGCTGCGGAAGAAAAGCGTGCGTTGGAAGAGAAACTCAAGGATTCTACGAGCGTTGAGTACAGAAAGACGATTTTTGATGGCGATGTAAATATTAAACCTGAGAAAAAGCGTTGTAAGGAATATTATGAAATTTCTGGAGTGACGGATGAGTATTTGCTAGATTTGAACGGCACTTTGCAACTTGGCTTGTCTTTGGAGGATTTGAGGGCGATAAGAAATTTTTACACTGATCATAACAAGGAATATATATCGAAAATTGAGCTGGAAATGATAGCTCAAAGTTGGTCGGAGCATTGTAAGCATAGAATTTTTAATGCTGAGATAGATAATATAAAAGATGGTTTATACAAGACTTACATTAAGGGCGCGACTGAGAAAATAATGAAGGATTATCGTGCTACTCATGGCAAAGATTTTTGTTATTCTGTTTTTAAGGACAATGCTGGCGCGATCGAATTTACAGATGAGTATTTAGTGACTCATAAGGTTGAAACTCATAATAGTCCAACTTCTTTGGATCCTTTTGGCGGTGCAATCACTGGTATTTTAGGCGTGAATAGAGATTGTTTGGGTTTTGGTCTGGGTGCAAAACCGGTGATGAACACCTATGCATTTTGTTTTCCAAATCCAACAAATGAAATCTTATATTCTAGAAAAAAAGATATGGAGTCCCCGCAGCTGAGTTCTAATTATATAATTCATGGCGTGATAAAGGGAATTGAATCTGGTGGGAACTGTTCTGGCATTCCGACGACTCATGGAGTTGTGTATTTTGATGATGGATTTATAGCCAAACCTTTGGTTTTTGCAGGGACAATTGGTCTGATTCCAAAAGAAATTAATGGTCGGAATTCTTGTCTTAAAAAACCGCTGAATGGTGATAAAATTGTAATTTTAGGCGGAAGAACTGGGAGAGATGGAATTCACGGAGCTATTTTCTCGTCTGATTCGCTGGATGAAAACAGTAATATTACTCACGTTCAAATTGGTGATCCAATTACACAGAAAAAAGTTTTGGATGCAATATTGGAAGCTCGCGATTTGGGATTATATAATGCGATAACTGATAATGGTGCTGGTGGCTTTTCATCTTCGATTGGTGAAATGGGCGAAAGCGGTTTTGAAGTTGATCTGAGAAAAGTTTTACTGAAAGCGAAGAATATTGAACCATATGAGATATGGATTTCAGAATCTCAAGAGAGAATGACCCTTGCCGTTCCTGAGGAAAATGTAGAGAAATTGATTGAAATTGCGAAGAAGCATTCAGTTGAATATCAAATTATTGGCGAATTCAACGACTCGATGAAAGGGAAGATTATATATAATGATGAGAATGGAGTGGAGAAATTCGCTGAGATAGATTTGAAATTTTTGCATGATGGAATTCCAAAATATAAGTTTAGATCGGAAGAGCCGGTTTATCGAGAGATCACACAGGATGAAATGAATTCTATTTTAGGAAATGGTGTTTGCGCGAAATTTATAAGATCACAGGATGGAGAAAAATGTTTGGCATCCGACATGGTTTCTGGGCATTTTGATCAAAGAAATTTCCCTG
>JBIKVD010000352.1:0-4330 GCA_044357055.1 Oligoflexales bacterium
ATTGTTATTTTGACAGGCTTTGGTGTGCCAATTCTCATTAGGCGAGTGTATTTTAGGTTCTAAGCTTGCTGGTGGGCCCTTGGATTGGAATTCTGTGAGAATTTAGACAATAGGTTGTGGCTCTCGAACTGGCAGCCGAGCTTCTCGTCTTGCTCAAGTGGTTGCTGCATCCCACTCGTGAGCTGATTCTTCTGATGAAGCGAAGTCAAACTCCCCTTGGCTCGATCTGGGAGGAGCACGTGCCGGCGGAGTCGGCTCTAGTCCCAGATGCCGAAGGTATCTTTGAACCGACGTGCGCTCCATGACTGAGCAGACGGCCACCATATCACCGCAGCACGCACGCATCGCATTTGGTCACGTCGATCTTAAAGACCTGGGCCAGATTCGCCTCTCCCTCCGTGTCTGCCGAGCTGGCGAGGGAGAGCTCGGCAGACACGCAGCTTCTGTTTTTCAAATGACGTGGTTCGGATTCGTCATGGAACTGAAAGCCTTTCTTTATTTTGGCTTGAGGGTTATTTCCTTGCGGAAAGGTGAATTGGACGCCAAAACCCCACCTCAGCGAGTGAGATGATAAGACCCCCCTTGTTGTGGTCTCCTTGTAGCAGCCAGTCACCCACGACACTAATTGCTTCGACTCAAGTGACATCGGCAGCAAGCATTGGCGGTTTCTCCTATATGGCGCTAGACAGCCAAGATGCAGATTTAGGTATCGCCATTGATCTTGACTTCATACCATGCGAATCGATGCCTACTCCCGAGCCACCAGTCGTCGTTTACCCACCACTGCAATCTGACGAGATTATCTGCGAAAGTTTAGATTATAAATACAATAGCTGCCGGATTGATGGCAAGATTGAGGAGGTGAAATTGGTTAAGGCTTCGTCCGAGTCCGCCTGTACCATGGGCGATACTTTTGGCTTCTTCTAAGACCGCCTTTGGGTTGATCGCGGCTGCCGCGGGATTTTCAAGATCAAGAAATTTCCAAATATTCCAGGCCCACCTAGTCCCGTTCATGAACTGCGCTGCGAAAGCCATGCTTATCAGTTCAACTTCTGCCACTTTGTTCGTATATCTAGTGCCGTATTGGGCACTAAGCATTCCAACAGCAAGTGCGAAGAAGGAATAAGCTGGGGGGAACTGTGGGCCGAGGCATTTGGGTTAATCATGGCTGCAGAGCCACCTTTAGTATCACTCATAATCCCCAAAAACCTCAAAGAGGCCTTGGGCGTTTTGAAGACTTGGTTTTGCGAGAGTCACAACAACGAATATAGCATCTGCGCCACGACTATACCCATTTTAACGTCGAAATTTGGCGCAATTCAGCCACAATGCTTGCGTCAAGAATCAAGATTTCGGTATTCTTAATACGGGCGGCATTTGGGTCAAAAGTGGCTGCAGGGGGAGGTTCCGCGTCTACGACTTCTGAGCGCGGTGGTTTAGCGCCTGTTGAGCAGAAACAAATTGGGTTGCCGTTTAGGTTTTTTCTTACTCGGATTGTCATCCACTGCAATCAGAACTTGCCACCTAGGCGTAACTACCAAACCTTCTGGCTTGCTCAAAGCCTTGGGAAGGATTGTTTCTTCCTTTACATCAAGTGAGTCTAGCTGAAACTGTGAAAGATCAGGCACAGCATAGATGGAACGAAGCTCATCGCTTAGCAGCAACAAAGAAGAGTCGGGTCCTAAGGCGATTTCACTCAGGTCGCCGTTAGGTGGAAATTTAGCAAAACTCCAGACCTTTAGCGGGAAAAAATCGACATCCCTTTCCGCCGGCAAAGGAAAGACCCCATCTAATCCCACAGACTCGGACCCCGCATTACCCACAGACATACCGCTTGGGAGCGCGCCCCGTGGTCCGAATTCAATTAGGACCGTAGGATCTTTCTCTTTTACCACCAAAATATTTCCATTCCTTAGCAGCAGAAGTCCTTCTCCGCGGCCATTGCTATCCCTTTGCCAAAGCTCGCGTATGGAACCATGATCGGGAATGCGAAAACGAATCCGATTCAATCCTTGCGTTAACGCGCGGTTCAAAACATAAACAGCGCCCGGATCTTCCTCCAGTAGAAAGATATTGCCAGTGCTGTCGCTTGCCACCGCCTCCCAATTGCTGCGCGAATGCTCACGGAAGAAATCTAGACCCGAACCCGTGAGGTTCAGCAATTCAAAGTCCATACGCTTTAAGGGCGAAGCAATTGGCGCCACCGCTAAGGAAAAACTTTTATCACTTATGGCTAAAAGCTCGAGATCATCCCCAGTAGCTCCGGGCCTGAGTGCAAGGCCGGAGACATCGTCCAAGGGAATGGTAAATTCTTCCAGAATGTCAGAATTTACTTCAAATCCAGCCGCTGCAAGCGTTAGCTCTTGCGAAACTGGCTGATTTTTGCAGAAACAGAGAGTCAGCAAGCTCCCGATAAAAAGCATGGATTTCATCGCAGGACCACTTTTGCAAAAATGAGTGTATTTACTTAAATTGTAACATTTGTGTGGGCTAATTACAATTAGGTCGATGGCGCAAACAAATTTGCAAGTCCAAGTTTTCTCAGCTTCAGATTCGACTGTAAGGCGATCTTGAAGAGGCTCCTGATGCAACTGACCAGACCTATGAATTCCCGTTGTTTGCATTATTGATTTGGCCCTACTACTGCCCAAATCGCCTGCTCGGCAACTCGGAATGATTTAAGTCCGGAGCCGCCGTTGATGAGGCATTTAGTCGGCTTAAAATCATATTCGATTCGAGTGTTGAAAGTTGCTGGTTGACTACTTTCTCAGCAACGACAGACAACGCCCTAGGCTCCGACGAATTTCTGAAGGATGGCATATTGACGCACACACCAATGCGCGCTATTATGACGGGGTCCTGATTTTCAAGCAATTCGTTTGCTTCAGAATCCTAAAAATCATCCAGCCTACGTAGGCCAGAAAAAAGGGAAGAACATGTTAAATGTCATTAAACTTAGTTTGTTATCGATTTTCACACTATCGCTGATGACTATTAGCTGTGCCAGTAAGGTATCCGAAGATGAGCGATCCGCGATAGATTCTGGGGGCGGCGGCTATACGCAACATTGCGCAAAAACTAGGCCAGCCACATCAGGCGAAATTAAAGTTTGCAAGGGACTAATGGCCGCTGGCGGCGCCACAGCATCCGCAGTTGCGTCTAACATTGGAGCTAAAGCAATTACCGCCTTTTCCGCCAATGTTGCGGGAAATAGTTGCAGCTTTAAGGTCTGTATTGGCAACGTCACTCGTCACTGCAATTTGCAGGCTTGCCCCCCAAAATAACGGCCCCGCACTAGGGGTGGTGCACCAGAAAAACCATGCGCATGCTGGCAGCAACACCTGATTAGAGATGCCTTACTCAAGAGTGATCGAAAATAATGAGTTCGACGGTGACTATGTGCTCGTCCACGAGCCTTTGACTTTGTCAAAGAATCAATGGTTGCTTTCAAATCACGATTCCACAATAGCTTCCGCAGCACGCAATTAGCTCCCTGGGCCGGGCCCATAGCGCCTAAGCCAAGTCAATGGCGCAATAGGATCTTCTCGCAGGAACTGAGACGATGCGCTTCTCTTCTAGGATATAGGCTGAGAGGCTTTCACCATAAACGCAACCTGAATCCAAACCGATGGAGTTATGGCGCAGATTTAAACCTCTTTTTGCCCAATAACCGTCAAATATAGGCTTTTTATCATGATAGAAGGAATACCACGGAGGGTTTTGCTCATTTTGCAGGTCTTTGCCTAGCCCATCCCAAGTTCGCACGGTGCAAAGTTGGTGGATCGGAGTCTCTCTAGGCAAGAAATCAGGTCTAATTCCCGCATGGACAGCGAGGTATTTGCGGGTAGGTAAATCAACCGGTTCTCCTCTATTTTCATTGAAGCTCATTTGATCCGCCCCATTGTTATTTTGACAGGCTTTGGAGTGCCAATTCTCATTAGGCGAGTGTATTTTAGGTTCTAAGCTTGCTGGTGGGCGCTTGGATTGGAATTCTGTGAGGATTTAGACAATAGGTTGCGGCTCTCGAACTGGCATTCGAGCCTCTCGTCTTGCTTACGTCCTAGACTGGTGATGGCCTCGGGGCCGAGCTCCCCGTCTTTATGAAGCAATCGTCAAACTGAGCGAAGCGAAGAATCTCATTTACCGAGTTTCTTCGCTTCGCTCAGAATGACGGCTTTCTCAGAATGACGGCATTGCCCCTAAGTGGCCAACATTACTAAGCATACAAAATATAAAATTACTTTAATATTATTATAATCAACCTTAATATTGCAATTACTTTATAAATATTATATAATAATTCTAACAGAACTATGTACGGCGACCACCG
>JBIKVD010000075.1:0-14135 GCA_044357055.1 Oligoflexales bacterium
AAATTTTATAATTTTGATGAGTTAACGCACTATCGGCCATACAAGGAGCTGCTAGTGGATTTCCAGCCCAGCGTCCCTAAGCGCTTTGGATCAGCTCTCAATCTAATCCCTCATTGTCATATTCTATGCCCCGACGGGGTCTACACCCGAGTTGACGGAAGCGCCACGTGGAATAGCATCGAATCCATCAGCGATGATGATGTCGCCGCGCTGCTCACACGTATCAGTCAAGAGGTGATGCGTCATCTCAAAAAACAAGGACTCCTCGACAAAGATGGAGAAGTCGTTCAAAATCCCATGACCGACGGGCTCTTTCAAGACAGCGAATCTCTAACCAGCGCCACCTCTTCCTCGATTGCTGGCAAAATCGCCTTTGGTCCCAATGCTGGAAAATTTGTCACGCGTATCGGCTCCGGATTTGGCTATGGCGAGGAAACGAACGTCTTGAATTCACCGCCGACGGCAAAGTCAAACTGCGGCTCAAAACAAAATGGTCCGATGGCACGACGCATCTGCTCCTGACGCCAACGGAGTTTATTGAAAAACTCATGGCCCTGATACCTCCTCCCAAAAATCATCTCACTCGCTGGGATGGGGTTTTGGCGTCCAATGCACCTTTCCGCAAGGAAATAACTCTCAAGCCAAGAATAAAGAAAGGCTTTCAGTTCCATGACGAATCCGAACCACGATAGAGGCTAAAGCTACTTTGGCTCAGCTAGTAGCAATAGATTCAACAATAAGGCAAGGATGAGAGCCAAATCTGGAGTGTTTCGAACCACCACAAGGGGCATTGGTAGGAGTATAGCTATTCCCTCAGCTGTGCTTGAATGTACTACCTACAGAGGACCTGCCACTAATGAAACAAGAAGACCATCTACAATCTCAAACTGATAGATGGATTGCCCACGGTTTCAGGGCCAGCGATCGAACTCGGCTGTGAAGAAAAATACCTTCCGGCTTGTGCAGGTTGCTACCAACGCCAGACAAATAAGCTGTCATCGCGAAAGATTATCGAAAGCGACCCAAAACCATGTGTGATTCACTAATAATAAATTGATCTTTTAAAACGCTAATAGCTAACAGGCCCTAAATAATTGTCCCTTTCTAAAGCAAATGTTCATCAAGGGACCTTGCACGTTGCATACGAATGAGCCGCGAGAGTTGGATTGCTTACAGCCCGGAGCCCCTCCTCGGACCTGACCAATGCCCATTCCTCAATTAAGCTGCCGTCTTGCAAAACGCGCACTGACGACAAATTTCCATCATCATCAAAGGCGCTCAATTCACCACTCCGCTGCAAATAAAACTTTGTCGAACGAGGACCAGAATTACCCACGTTAGGTACCAAATCGCGATTAAACTGAAAAAGGTTTTCTTCTCTTACCTCATTTAATGTTACGATCCGGCATCGCCAAGGCTTGCCATACCGTAAATCATTGAGGCTTGGAGCTTTTGCCACACTGAATTCCTTGTGTAAACGCTGGAACTCAGAACTTGGTGCTTTCGCCGAATGCTCCATTTTAAGCAAATCGGGCTTTGTCTTTGTGGGGCTACTATTCTCAGTTCGCGCCGCCAAATTCATCCTCTCGAATACGGGTGGGAAATGAGACAATGCCTCGTCTCCATAAGCACTGAAGCTAACAGACTGCTCTGTATCAGCTGCCTTTGCAATCCCTTCTATGAGAAACTCCTGCTGTTCCGTGTGTTCAGCCTGCGCGCGCATGAAAAGAACATAATCATCCCACGTAACAGCAAATCGCGAGGTATCAACTACATCGACGCTGACAGCAAAAGCTTGTTTCTTATGCATAATTGCTTGCCCATCCAAGAGCTTTGTCACCTGCTCCGGAACGCCTAGAAATTCAAAAATAGTAGGGAAAATATCCAGAGAGCTACCAACCTTGGTCCCTGCCTTTACTTGTTCCTTGGAAAAATTCCGGCCTAGTCTATAAATCAAAGGTATTTGCAGTTGAAGATGGCATAAATGCGAGGAGTGTCCAAACACCCTATGTTCCAAAAATTCTTCGCCATGATCACCTTGGACCGCGATTATACTATCTTGCAAAGCATCGCTTTTTGATACAGATGCGAGAAAATCGCCAAATAACTTATCGATATAGTGCACTGAATTTTTATACCGATTCAAATACCCGAGGACGTCTGATTCACTATAACTCGCCTTAAGAATATCAATGCTGGGCGCAAAAGGTTTGAATTTAGATTCATATGCTGGCCAATGATAGGGATAGTGAGACGAGCTGAGAAAGACTATAAATAAATTTCCTTTAGCTTCAAATTTTTCTTGTAGGGTCAATAAATCTCTCAAAACCGCTCGGTCCCTTTGAATTACATCCCCTTTATAGTCAAGCTCATTTTTATATGTCGTGATCCAGTCAGATTTCTGACCAAAAAGTAACTTTTCAGTGCGAAAATAGGTGGAATCCGTTGATGAAAGCACATGAATTTTATAGCCCAATTTATCTGCAATGCGCATGGCCGGACTACCACGTTCGTAGGGCTGAACAAACTGAGAGCGCCAATGCCTTGGATCCAAGCCAGATAAAACGGAAAACCAACTGATATGGGTAGCATTGGCAGGAGACACACCTGTGCTAAATTGTAAGTTCGCATCAGCAAAGACTTTAAGGTTTGGGGCTATTTCTTGGGTCACCATATCCGCGCGAAAACTTTCAAGAAAAAACAAATATATATTCGGCCCGATGGGGGCCATGGGAGGTAGATGTTTAATTTGTTGGTCAATTAGTTCTTCTTGCGGCAAGGGATTTAGCCTCCCCGCAATTCGCGGACTCTCTGATCCCTCCGCCGCAAAGACAGTTGGAAAGAACCAAGGCCGTGCCATTCGATATGGGGTATTGGCATAGTGGTCAACCATTCCAAGCTTGACTGGGACTAGAAAAATCCACGCTATTACCAATGCCAGACCCACTCTTCCTCCAGCAAGTCTGCAAGGCTCTATCTTAAATTTCTTGATCACCAAATTTATTGCTCCATGCAGTAAAGTCGGCACAACTACCATGGTTAGGGCAACGGAAATCCACATTAGCCTTCCAATCCCTGACTCGTCAATAATTTGAATAAAACCTCCGAATCCGTTTCCGCTCAAAAGCGATAGATACTCAATTCCTTGTCTACCAAGTTTGAGAAAGATCATGCTATTCAACAAATATAGAACCATTGCAAGCAGTGGTACCGCATGAAGTACCAGATTTAATCGAAATCGCCCACCCAGGTGGCCCGTACATAAATGCCACGCCAGAGAAGTTAAATATGCCATGCTAAACACGCTGACCACAGAAAATAGAAAATAGAACTTCTCACCTAGTACGCTAGAAGCCTGCTGCGTAAAAGCCAAGAAATATATCCACTCTGCAGCTAGTCCCAGTAGAAATAAGTGAATGGTATGAGCCTTTGAAGGCATCAGCATTTTTGCAAATCCGCTTTTGTCCTGAGTAGGAACAACTTTCTCTGGAGAGACTCGAAACATTCTTACAAACAATGTCTTTCTCTGCGCCATCGTGATGAGCAAGGATTCGAATCGAAAACAAGCCATACTAAACACTATGACTAGGCCCAAGAATAGGATTGCAATACAAATAGAAAGCCACCATATTCTGTGCTGATTGGCTAGATTGCAGAAGGGCTCCCTCAGAAAGCCGTGCAACAAAAACATCTGCAGGGAGATGATTCCCAACCTTTGCATTCCACGCTGAACAACGGTTCCCGAAAAGAAGCTGGCAATCACGGGAAATACCGCTAACAAAACCACAAGAGATGCAAATCGAGATAGCGGCCCAATAAAGTCGTAAAACTGTCCAAAAATATACACCAATAGACAAAAGGCGGGAATGTAGGCAGGCACAGAGACATTCTTTTCTCCTGCAAGGTGCATCCCCAGGCAAATGGCCGGAAAGTATCCTAAAAACGTGTACTGTAGATTCAAGCCATGCTCTAGAAAATAGGGTTGCGCCAGGTAGGATAACGGTAGCTCCAAAAAACTCAGTACGAGCAATCCACCGCCACCAAAACGCACGGCGTATTTATACAAAAGTGGAAAGGCAAGATAAAATTGCACGATTAAGGGAAAAAACCACCACACTTCGGTCCAATTGGGCAACCAATGCTGGTCTGGAAAAAAAATATTTGAAACAGGCAGTATCTTATAGAGAACTGGCACCAAATCGTCGCTCGGAGTCCAACCAGGACCTGCGGCCAGAAAGCGAAAAGCGAAATAGACGCCAATTGCAAGCAGGAAGGTCGGATATAGTCTCAAACCCCTTTTTCCCAGAAATGATAAAAACGGCAATTCATGCCTTTTGAAAGACATAGATAAGCCATAAGCACTCAGAAAGATCACAAGTTGAGCAACAACAAAACCGAAGGAATCATAGGCGAGATTTATGGACTCGGCAGGCTTTCTACCGACGTATTCCAAAAGTCTGGCTACGCGCTCTCCATCAAATTCAAACTGACTTTCGCCAGTATTCGGTAGAACTTTATGAAAGTAGTTGTGCAGTACAATAATGATTATAGTGAAACCTCTGTAGAACAGGGTTTCCTCATGACTCAACTGACGCCAGGTAAGCAAAATAGACGACCTCAGGAATTGCACGGCCTGACACATAGAATTGAGAGGTTAAATCGTATAATATTGCTGTATTATAGCATGTGAGGTCGGATATCCCAAGATCAGAGCACCCTAATACAATCTGCCACGGTACTGTGATAAAATAGCCAAATGCCAGTTTCAAGTTTATCAGGCTACTAAAACTTCAATCTTAGCCTGATACGGGATCTAGGCATCACTATTACTTCTTTTACGATACTCTCGGGATTGTCCATCTATGAAGTTATTTCACAAATCACTTTGGCTTGCATTTGCGATCCTTGCGGCAGTGGCTTTTTATGTTGTGCGAAAAGAGGGCGGGACCACCCAGCAAGCAAAAGTGTTGCCGGGGCAAAAAATTCGCATGGTTTCTGAAATAAATTGTCAGTTTTTGAGCAGCGATGAGACCCAGTTTAGAGTTGGTAAGGGTGCAAGCATGCCCATGTTTGACCTCGACGAGATCCCTTGCCAGGGTGAAAACCCGAACGAAGATGAAACTCTATTGCAAGCGCTAACAGAGTGGCATAAAAACTGGCAGGAATTCCTTGAATTTCAGAAGTTTAATGACTTTAATTTTGTAAGTGCGGAAATCTATCGCCAAATGCAAGAATCTCTTTGCTACTCAGTCTTTAATATGGACGCCTGCCATGATGTGGAATTATCAGTGCTGCAAGACCATAGAATTGTGATTATCGTTAAGCTTGCGGCATTGCGGATAACCCTTTATCCGAATATTAATGACTCGTCTGAGCCAGACCTCTAACTCTCGTTGCGCATTTTGAACGCGTAAATTTCCTCTGATGTTAAGATGATTATTCTAGCCTTGGCTCCCCCCGGAGCCGATGACGTTCCCGAAAGGTTCTTTGACTTGACATATCTGCAGATTGTGTCTGTTCTTTACGCGGTCGTAAGAATTTCCGAAGCTCATGATTATTTTTACCGATGTAAGGACAAAGAGATATTCAGTTCTGGGTGAGGGGAAGACCTCTGTCTACCACTAGTCGAGATCCACTAAATTTAATAGTATCTGCCAGAACAGACAGATAGCACCAGCTAAGCTGGCCAGGCTGGTCATGCAGTTTGAGAATCGGAACAAGGCTTCAATACGAGACGATCGCTCTGCCCTCAGCCAACGTCTTCGCCAGTCCAAGTAGCACCTGGAGCTTTTCATCAGGTAGCCTGCTTGCTAAGTCCTGAAGCTCATTATGTAGTTTAGCTTCATGCCAAATCACTTGGGGATACTTTGAAGAAATTGGTTGTCATCCCTCGTTGCTTGCGCAACATCTTGACGGCTTTCAAGGCGTTGCTATTGACGACCACTTGACTCTATGTCGTCGGCGGACATTTAGCCCCTTAATTTCGATGTCATTTCACACCCACTTAGATCTCCGCTTTGCTGCACAGTATGTCGGCGGTAGTCAAATCCCCCCTCAATACTCTAGGCGGGGTCCTGGCGCACGGGTTCCTCAAGCTCAAATGTAGCTGTTGCAAAGAAGAAAAAATTGTCGCGTTTTCATGCAAGAAAAGAGGTTTCTGTCCGAGTTGCTGTGCTAAAAGGCAGGTCGAGGCGGCGACGCATCTAGTCCAGAATGTTCTCCCCCTGGTGCCCTTTCTCTCCCTCGCCAGCTCGGCAGACACGAATTCGTCGTGAGCTTTCCCATTCCCCTGCGCTACTGGCTGGAAACCATTCGTAAACTCTATGGCAGAATTCATTCAATCGTCATCAAACAAATCCATCGCTACTATCATGACAAAGCCGTGGCCAAAGGGCTTAAAAATCCCAAAGCAGGCAGCATTTCCTTCACTCAGCGCTTTGGATCAGCTCTCAATCTAAACCCTCATTGTCATATTCTATGCCACGACGGGGTCTACACCCGAGTTGACGGAAGCGCCAAGTGGAATACTCAAAAAACAAGGACTCCTCGACAAAGATGGAGAAGTCGTTCAAAATCCCATGACCGACGGGCTCTTTCAAGACAGGGAATCTCTAACTAGCGCCACAGCTTCCTCGATTGCTGGCAAAATCGCCTTTGGTCCCAATGCTGGAAAATTTATAGCGCGTATCGGCTTCGGATTTGGATATGACGAGGAAACCCCTCTTGCTAAAGGCAAACTCTGTTTCAGCATGAATGGTTTCTCCTTGCATGCCAGGACTGATATCAATACCCACTGGCGCGATCAGCTCCATAAGCTGATTGAATATCTCGCCCATGGCCCTCTGAGTAACGAATGTCTTGAACTCACCTGAAAAACTCATGGCCCTGATACCTCCTCCCAAAAATCATCTCACTCGCTGAGGTGGGGCTTTCGCGTCCAATTCACCTTTCCGCAAGGAAATAACTCTCAAGACAAAAATAAAGAAAGGCTTTCAGTTCCATGACGAATCCGAACCACGTCAGTTGAAAAACAGAAGCTGCGTGTCTGCCGAGCTCTCCCTCGCCAGCTCGGCAGACACGGAGGGAGAGGAGAATGCTGGCCCAGGTCTTTAAGATCGACGTGACCAAATGCGATGCCTGCGGCGGTGATATGGTGGCCGTCTGGTCAGTCATGGAGCGCAAGTCGGTTCAAAGATACCTTCGGCATCTGAGACTAGATCCGAATCCGCCAGTACTGGCCCCTCCCAAATCGAGCCAGGGGGAGTTTGATTTCGCTTCATCAGAAGAATCAGCTCACGAGTGGGATGCAGAAACCACTTGAGCAAGACGAGAGGCTCGACTGCCAGTTCGAGAGCCGCAACCTATTGTCTAAATCCTCACAGAATTCCAATCCAAGCGCCCACCAGCAAGCTTAGAACCTAAAATACACTCGCCTAATGAGAATTGGCACACCAAAGCCTGTCAAAATAACAATGGGGCGGATCAAATGAACTTCAATGCAAATATAGGAGAACCGGTTGATTTCCCCGGTTGATTTACCTACCCGCGATGTGAGGGATGAGCTTCTACGAGTTACCTACTGCGACCGATCTGAGTCTATCACGGCATGAAGGGCCGAAGTTTCGACTGGGAGTGCTACCCCAGCCTTCTGTGACTTGGCATTTCTGAGGAATTTATTGCTTGCCCTAGATTTTGGTCTCGAGGTCAATAGGCGTACCTTCTGGGCCGCACATTAATGGCACTGATTGGGGGATAAACCCGGCACCAGCTGGCATCACAAGGCACTTGCCATCGCCGGCACAAACACCTGGGCAAGCATTCACCACGGTAAGTGCGCCTGAATTAGCCTGACCACACACAATCTGCAATTTCTTAGTCAAGAAAGTATGAGAGCCAGCAGCACCAGGAAATACCTGTGTGTCATTGGCACAAATCTGAGTACCACTGGCTTTGCCAACGCATGCATACGCCAGCGCGCTCTGATAAATAATCTGTTCAACAGGCCCGCCGCCTTTAAAAGCTGGTATGAAAATGGAGGCAACCTGATTTACCACATTATCGCAAGTGTAAGTGGCATCCGGCGCTTGTAGCGAGTCGCTTCCCACTTCACGTTCAGAGTTACTACAAGCTGCAATTAGGGCAAGAGCCATGGCCAGAATTAGTTTCATCGGAGTCTCCATTTACAAATATGAAATTAAATTGTTCTTAAATCTGCGACAGCTCGGATGACAAGGGGTTCTCCCGTCAAATTGCCGCATATGATGCCTTCGGTGTAGTGCCTGGCACGCCATAAAGCAAGAGATTCCCGAAATAATAATTAATTATGGATAGATAGAATTTGTGCCAACGCAGGTCTATGGCAGGCAGACGTTCATATATGGCCAATGCATCGTTTAAACTCGAAATTGTTATCATAACAATAGCAATCCTCTTCCTTATTCTCTTCCACCTCGAAGACTCGTGAAAAAAGCTATCGAGCGCTACCTTTCACAGGCTCTCAGCTAGGGCAGCAATTCAGATATGGGACCACTTCAGAATGCCTCGCTGTATGCTTTCTGCTGATATTTGGCATGATTTTGAGGCTTTCCCCTTCAATACCCTGTCTGGAATACGCAAATACCCACCGAAGCTTTTCATATTAGTAGAATTTGTTAAACTTAACGGAAGGATAAGTAGAGCCAAACTCATACGACCTAGCAATCGCCTGAAGAATAAGAGACATGAGTCGTTGAATCCTCAAAAGCGCTGTCTGACGCTGAATTGGAGCCATAATGCCGAAAGATAATCCTTTATTCTTCAATCTTGATTCAAAAAGCGCGACATTTCTACAGGCAAAGGAGCTGCCTAAACAATTTGACTTTTTCTTTGAGTTTTTGCGCCGGCGCTGGTGGATTGATTATCAAAATAGAGAAAATACCCCCATTTTCCCCTTGCTAGTGAAAGGTAGCTATTTTGCAGAGCAATTTGTGCCGCAAGTACAAACCTTTCACATCGAGCTGATCAAGTACTGCCGAGCAAAATTAAGGCATAATTTCGACGAACTCGCAGCTTTGGTGGTAGATCATCTGGGGCAGTCTGAACTGTGCAAACGCCAGCTAGAAACCGGTGGTGAGGCAATGCTGCTTGGCCGTCCTGATGTCATTATCGCCCCCTCAGGCAATATATCCATTTTAGAGCTGAATATTGGCCCTGGATTTGGTGGTCTTTTCGAGTATGAGATGCAGCTTGGCTTTCTACGGGATGTGCCAACTCTATTTAAGGATCTGGAGAACAATCACATTCGGGTGCAATCTCCCTTGCTAAGTCTTGCCGAAGCTTTAGATCGAAGCTTTTCAGGCACCTTGGCAGTCGTCGACAATGGCAATGGTCCAACAGCATTCTCCTTGGTGGTAAGTGAATACCTAGGGCGATACCGTAAGGGAGGAAAAACCCTTTATGCTAACGCTTGGGAATTGATGTTCGATCAAAGTAAGGAGAGAATATGTCTGGATGCATGCCCGATCGATGGCTTGTACCTAAATATGGGCGCTAATCATGTCGATGAGCCGACTCTGCATAAGGTTTTTTCTTTTCCTGAACAAGAGTGGCTGCATAAAACCCAGCCGCAGTACTATAAGATATTTTCTTCCAAAGCCATGTTAGCAGTCTTGTATCAAGACCTATGCAGGGGGGTTCTGCCTCAGGCCTTGGCGGATTTGACAGAAAAAATGGTATTGCCGTCATTTATTGTGAAGAACGCAACGGCCTTCTGGGAAAATGAAACAATCACAATCCCCGATTTTCTACGACAATTTAAGGATGAACTGGTGCTGAAGCCTGCTTGTTCCGAGGGGGCTATGGCAATGCTGATCGGAAAAACTGCAACGCAAAAGGCTTGGGATGAATTTGTTACCAAAATCCTTGCTGAAAACACCATTTATGTTGCACAAAAGTTTGTTACGCCACCTACCTATGAGGCATACTACATGGGCGCAGATGGCCCGGTCCTTCGTCCCTGTAAAGCGATCTTTTCGCCATTTATCATCGATGGAAAAATTTCGGCATTAGGTGCGAGACTAGGGAGCATCTCTGTAGAGGGCCCCCTTGTGTCGCCTGCTACAGGAGACTGTGGCATCTCTATTGTAGGCGTTGTGGACTGATTTAAAGGCACGGGCACCACTTAGTAGATAGTGATCCGAATCCCTGAGGTTTTCTCGATAATAACTGTCCTATCATTTGCGGTTACGGTTACATCGTAGGGAGCGCAATTGCGTTCTTCCATGACGTTTTGGCAAAGATCTTCAATCATCGCTGTGTATTGCGAAGCGGGAAATGCAAAGGAATCGTTAAAGGTATCGTAACTTAAAAATTGACCCCATCTTTCATACCAATCCTGAAGTATGCTGGCCTGCGAGGGATCCAATCCACCTTCGACAATTGGATTCGGACAATTGATGGAGAAATTGTCAAATCCACGGAGACCTTTGCTGGCGCTAACCGAATAGTCGGGTCCAGAAGGGATCGTACAGTCACTTTCCATACCGTAACCCTCCCAGTAACCACCTCCCTTAACTGCAGAGCCGCCCTTCTTTTGGTCCACAGTCTTACATGACTGCATCATGAAAGCTGCAATGATTAAGTTGCCAGCGAGCGTGAATAGCTGTTTATTAAATAATTTCATGGTTTCAGTCCTATCAAAGTAATATTGGAAATAACCTTTGGTCCTCTCGACATTTTAGCACAATAGTTTAGATCTGGCTGCTTGCACGAGATGCAAATTATCTAATTTTCTCCAAGAATATTTGACCGCTGTTCTTTCTTTTTTTACAGATGATGAATCAAATAGGCGGTGCAATGATGATATAATAGGTTCTTTCCCCTAGAATGCTGGGCTGACGGAGGTGAAATTGCTTTCTATAATTGGACAAAAGACATCCAGGAATTTGCAATATGTTGGCCAACTGGCACAGCATCTTTTACTGTTATCACTTGGTGCGAGCTTTAATATCGCCTTTCTATGTGGCGATATTTATGGGAGACAGGCGCAAGAAGAACCTTCCGATGAAAAAAAGCTGATCGAGCTGGGTAAGCCCGTGGCAATAAGTTTTATTGATATAGAGAAACGTGGTTTCAAGCTGGCTGCCGAGGATCTCGAGCAGCTAATATTTCGTTACGACGCAATTGGCAGTTACGTTTATCAAGCTGTACTAAAAGACTATTCTTTCTTGCCTTGGAACTACTTTCATGGGGATTGGCAGTCCGTGAAAGGCAACCATCTAAATTATCGAACCTATCCTTCTTTGGCATTAGAAATATTTGCTGACCCAGTCTTGAGGGCTCATGCAAATCTATTGTCGACGGATTTGAGAAACCAAATTGAACGACTGCTTTTACATGACTATAAGCGAATGCCGAGTACGATAGAAAAGCTGTCGTTTCTCGACACCCGCGTGACTGCTCAAAGTCAGCGCTTGGATTTTGAAGAGGTTATCGATGTGGGTACCATATATCCAAAGGAAGGGTCCTTATATGAAAAGTACCTAGGAGCTCACTACGAAGTGCCCCTAAAAATGAACGTATTCTTGCAACCGGGAGCGCCTGATTGGTGGGGATTTTGTGATCGTCTTGCTATCGCAAATTTGAACCCTCAATCATCACAAATGCTAGCGGAAGTAGGTGGCCGCTTGTGTGGTAATGTTATGTTCTCGAAATATGAACTTATGGATATCTTGACCTTTCTTCACAAAATGCCCGAGGACATGCCAACTATTGGTAAAAATAGAGGTAATATTTCCGAGCCAGAGTCTGTATCCAAAGAGCTCCTGGCATATGAAGAGCTAACGGGCACAAGGCCTATCGGGCCACCCGAGCGCTTCGTAGAGTTATTACGAACGTATATAAAGGAAAAGGGTAAGGGCCTACTGATTGACGAAGCATCATCCAAGCATGACCCAAACTTCATTTACTCCGCAATATGGAATCGACCAGTTTTTCAATACTCCGTTGCTGAGCAGCGATTTGATGTTGAAGTAGACCGCATAGGTCTTTTGCTATTTTTGCGTAACGTCGACCATTTTCTCCCTAGACCAAGCGATGAGCCAACACTCATGCTAATTAGGCAGGAGTTAGAAAATTTGGAGAAAATAGCCTTAGAAGCGGATGCATTATATGCGCGATTGCTCAATAAAACCCTGCTTCAAAGATCTGAAGATTTAAAACTTCCCCTTAATCTGAATCTCAAGGAAGAACAATCGCTGGAAATTATCGCGAAAATGTACGAGGCAAAGGCAGTAGAATTTAGCCAGTCTTTAGATCGACTAAAAGATAGGGTTCAAGAGGGTATGGCACTTGTAAAAGAGCGAAAGGGCCGTTTGGGATCATTCATAGTGGGTAAAGTCGAGGTTGAATTCCCAAGAGAGCGTAACGGTTGGCATGACAAGGGCCTTTCGAGCAGGGCCTACCATTACGTCCGCCTCGCAGCAAAGGACGCCCAGGCAAGCTGGTTACAGATTAAAGGTGATTACCCGCCCGATCTCATTCGTCTACCGGATGGATTTGAGTCGCCAGCAAACCTTGGCAAGCTTAAAGATATGCTATCGGCATGTGTGTCCTTCGAGAATCTAGGTAAGGCCGTCCATAGCGTGGCGAAAATGGCAGGGAGTGGATCAGCAGCTAACCCACTGTCACTTGTCGAAGATCCTTGTGTTCTGTACTATTTCGACCAGCAGGAGGTCTCCAAGCTCCTTGCCCCGAAGGACTCGAAAGCCTTCTTAGCTAAATGGCAGAAGGGCTTAGAAGCTTGCCAAAGTGAACGGGTCATGTTCCGGGCCATCCCCAAGTAAGCCGGCCCCGAGGCAGATTCTGTCCAGTCAATACCAGCCTAATTTACCCATCTAGGAAAGCATAGCCCTCCCGACAAGCATCAGGTCAGGTTCGCGTATGAATGTACTTCGGGCACCTTCTTGGTGCGAGTCGTTGGGAGCTAGTCATGACTACCTACAGGGACAAATTTTACACCTTTGCGGCTAATCATATTAGACCAAGTCTTCTGGAACGGGATAAATCCAGAAAGTTTGATCGAGGCTTGTGGCTGGAGCTCTGTCAAACAGGACTATTTCATTCCTTGATTGACGAGAAACTAAAGAATAAGCAGAAGCTGCAATCATTCTGTGATGCCCTCTATTCAATTAGCTACGGCGGCATGGACGTGCCATTTATCTTCACGGCGGTAGCCCAGGGGCTAGTCATTAGCCTGTTGGAAAAATATGGCACAGAAACACAAAAACGGGCCTATCTAGGTAGTTTGGTTAACGGGGAATTAATCGCCGCCATATGCAATGCTGAGGCCGGCGCAGGAACAAATATCAAATCCCTGCAATCAACCTTCGAACTGCAGGGAGATCATGGCCTACTAAATGCCGATAAAAATTGCTCGACCAACGTGCCCGAAGCCGGCCTATTATTAGTTTCGGCTTGGACGAAAGCGGTGGAATCAAAACCTCTGATTGAAATATTCATTATTGAAGATAAAAAGCAGTCCTTGCAAAAGCCACTTGATTTAGCTGGCATGTGGACCGGAGCGGTGGGCTCTTGTAAGGTAGTCGATCAGAAACTAAACTATGACGCAAACCGCCTGGGAGCCACAGGGAACGGCTTATCTGTATTTAAGGCGTGCTTTAATTTGGAGCGCCTATTTGTTCCAACAGTTATATGTGGGGTTCTCAAAGGTATCGAGCAAGACTGCTTGCACATCTTATTTGCTGAAACAGAGCATAGTAAGCGTATTAAGAATATGCAATTTATTCAAGAAAAGATGGTCACTGTCTACAAAACCCATGAAATTCTGCTTTCTCTCTTAAATCATACCTTCGCCTCCTTTCAAGAGGATTTCGACACCAAGCATCTGGCAATAACCAAGCAGTATGCTTCAGAGGAAGGCCTTGAGGCTGCCTTAGCCTACTTTGAACTCCTGGGAGGACGTGGTTACGCAACCAACAACATTAGTCAAAAAATTACTCGTGATTTTCTTGCTCTAAAAGCTTTAGGTGGAACCAAAGAGCTGCAGAAAAACGATGTTTTTACGGATTTAGAACGAGCTATGAAAATGAAGACATTTAGCAAAGATCTATCCCAGAAGTCAGAAGCCAAGGATAGCT
>JBIKVD010000353.1:0-4307 GCA_044357055.1 Oligoflexales bacterium
TCTTTCCAAGAGGCCTGGCGATGATCAACGGGCTTATTCCATAGGGCAACGGATCCGCCATCGGGTCTCGATAGACCCATCAAACACGAAATCAATGTTGTTTTGCCGGAGCCATTGGGGCCGATCAAAGCTAGCGCTATTCCCTCTTCAATGGCCAAATCCAGGGGTCCGAGTTGAAAGTTTTTTCTCTTAAATTCAAGAGCTGTTGCCTTTAGAACCATGGCCATTACATTTTTCTCCGACCCAAGGCTTCGTTTTTTGACTCCGAGATAAGACTATCGACAATTTTCCTAATTTCAGCGGTTCGCAAACCCTCTTGCAAAGCATCTTCAATAGATTTGCGAAGAGACTCCGTACAGCGGATGCGAGCCAGATCTGTTTTTCCACTCCCAGGGAAAGTGGCAACGAAATAGCCCTTCCCCCTGCGAGAAATCAAGATTTTATCCTGAGAAAGCCGGTCATAGGCCTTCTGAATCGTGATGACGCTAACCTTCGTCTGCCTCGCTAATTCTCTGATTGACGGCAGCGAGGTACCAGGTTCGAGGTTGCTAGAGAGAACCTGAGCGCGAATCTGACGAATAATTTGCTCATATAATGGTTCAGGGCTCATATCGCTTAAATTTAAAATCATCCGAGCGCAACCTTTCTGTACATGTTGTATATATACAGAAGAGCAAAATGGTCGTCAAGTAGGAAAAACCCTATGGTCTTCTCAGAGGAAAAACAGGAAAAATGCCGATCGCATCTGACATATCTAGCCCAGGATGGTATCGAACAGCATAGCTCCAACGCCTTGATTCTCAGTCGCAGTCTTGGAAGCGGTATCTATCATTGAGAAGATAGGCAGGGAATATACAAATAGTCTACACCACTTTCTGTTCAAACCATTTAGACCATTCTTAATGTACTGACGCTCCGTGTGGCTATACTCGGGCGCTATGCGAGACATTTCAGTGCGAAGGATCTCGACCATGTCAAATCCCTCGCAATCCTTGATATTCTGAGCGACCATCCTTCATATCAGGCATTGATGGGAGGTTTGCGACCGCTTGAATCGGACCTTAAGGCCGATGCAGGGTTAGCAGTTGCTTATTCAGGCATAAGGTCTCAATTGTGGGAAGCTTGGGGAGCCAAAGGTGGATGAGATCTTTCGCCTTTGGCTCAAGATGACGATGTCGGCTCAAGATGACGATGTCGGCTCAAGATGACGATGTCGGCTCAAGATGACGATGTCGGCTCAAGATGATGAAGTCAGTCCAAGATAGCGAAGTCACGGTTACAGATCCCGCCGCATCAAAACGATGTCGTGGTCACCATCCCCTTCAGCGGCGATTTCTCTGAATTCCAGTTTTTCGTAAAGAGTAAAGGAACCTCTGTATAGCCTAGGTTCATGGTTGGGTCGGACGGGATAGGCTTCGAGGGACTCGGCTCCCTGAATCTTCGCCTCCTCGATGACAGCCAAGACAATTTTAGCGGCGAGATTTTGCCCTCTGAACTGCGAGGCAACCGCTAAACAGCCTACACTCCACGTTCGCGAACTCGGTGGCGATAAACGGCTGGCGAGCTTGGTTTTCATAAGTGGAAAAGACTCTATAGGCCCAGAGCCCGTCCACCCTATTAAGGTCTCGCCCAGGTAAACCAGATAACCCAAATGCATACCCTTTTTCACCAACTCCTCTGAGGAGAAATAGTTGGGTTGTTCGACGTCCTGGCAGCGCTGCTCCCAAGTTTTATCGTAGGAATGCCAGACCGCACAGAAGCAGCCACCAAACTCCTTTCCCCCTAATATAGTGCGAAATAGTCCTAGGTCATCGCAAGTTAACTTTTTTAAGACTAATTGCATGGCACACTTCTACTTGGATTGACATTCGAAAATCACTGACCTCTCTTATAGAAACAAGCTCTCATCCGTGCAATGCCGTTGTTCATACCTGAGTAGACCATATCATTATATTTCCAGTAGATATCATCTCCTGAGCCTTAGTAGCCGGGGAGTGCCGAGCTGATGTCAGGTCGGCTGCCGAAGCATTATTGAAAAATGATTCTTGCATAGGCCGCCTGGAATCCATGTCTTTCTAGATTTCTAAGTGAATCTGAGCCGTCGAGCGCGTCGACCGCAAAAAACAGATACCCCTTGGATATAGCATATTCGACTCGTGCTGAGATTAGAGCCCCATGCACACCTAGCTTACGGAAACGAGGGAGAACTGAGGTCCCTCCTAACTTTGCGCCACGCTCACTCAAGAACAGTGCACCCGCACCCAGCACCTGCTCTTCAAGCTTGGCCACAAAGAATACTGTATTCGCCTTGCCTATAGCGCAGAGGCTCACAGGATCTGGGTGAGAGTCCTCCGCAAAATCCTTGTGCGCAAAGCCAGCACTAACAACCCTAGCCCACTCTACGAGATCCTTCTCGGCAACCCTAGAAACGGAGATTTTTCCAGACGAGATTGCAGCGAAATTGAAATCTGCTGAATGAGCAAAAAGTACCTTCTTCCGCGAGATTTCGTTAAATCCCGATTCCGCCAGCACTTGGAAGGAGTGCCGGTCCAAATCAGAATTCACCTGAAGCCGTGGGGCTACACCCTTACTGTGGTAGAACTCTTTAATGGCAGACAGCTGTTCGCAAGTCACGAGTTCTGAAATTCCTAAACCATAGGCTCCATAAAAAGGTGCCTCTGGACCCATATAGACCGCGGTGACATCACCAAAAGTTTGATAAGCCAGTTGTCGGTCTATTTTTAAGCGATGCAAGCGAGCGCAGGCAAAGGCTATGTCCTCTTCCGTAGCTAAAGATTCTAAGCGCTGGATGAGCTCTCTGCGAATCGGTGAAATCATCTAGTTTTTCTGCTTCTATTTTCCTGAAGGACACCGCCAGGAACCTGACTCGACCCTTTAGCAAAACTCAAAGCCAAGGCAAGCAAAACAGCAAAGGTGTAGCGCACCTCAAAATCAAACAATGAGTTCTGCGTTATCGATCCAAGGAGCAACACGGCGAGCAAACCGAGTCCTGTCCAAGACGATCGCAACTGCAGATAGGCCCAATAGAAGGTTAAGAAAAAGAGCATCAGCCCCAGCAAACCGCTATTCACCAGAATCTGCAAATAGAGATTGTGAGCTTCATAGATCTTTGGGAAATCACCTAGGCCAATCTGCTCATAATAGGGTTGCCGGTATTCTTTCCCTAAAGAAAAGCCATGCCCTATCCAAGGCTTTTCACGAAACATTTCCCAATGGGCATGCCAAAACGCAAGGCGATCATCGGCGTAGGCGCTAGAAACGTCATGACCCTGGTCGGAGACCGTTTCCACCCACTTCTGCTGCGAGTGCGCCCACACTGCAGCAAGTAGCGTGCATAGCACTAGGAATACAAGCCGCGTACTGCGCCACCTCTTGCCGACGACATCCTGCGATAGGATCAAAATGGCAAAAACCAAGGCCACGCCCTGTACGGTCCGCGAATCCGCCAGCACGATCACCCCGAGCGTCGAAAGCATAGCCCCTAAGTGTACCCAAGTGGTGCGCTTTCTTAATTCCAATAAAACAAATGGCCATATGCAAAGACAAACATAGGCCAGGGTTAGCGGATGAGAGTAAAAGCCCCGCGGACGATGGAGTCCCCACTGAAGGCTTTGTCCTTGCAAGGCCCAGCCCCAGAAATGCTGGCTCAAAGCTAGGCAAAACAGGACCAAGGGCACGGTGCGCAAAAACCAGCCCCAGGCCCAAAGCAGATTTGTTCGCAAGACGGCAGATCGATAAACCAAGGTTGGTAAAAAGACGGGCAAGATAAGATAGGGTAAGTATCCAACAGCATGTCCCAGCCAGGCTCCAAGACCTACCGAGTGCTTTTCATTCAACAGGTCCGCCAATCCTTGCAGTACAAGCAGACCCGCGCCTCCCAGCAGCCACGGACTCCCTAATAGGGGCAAAAGGACCTGACGATTTTGCAGACCAAGATTTCGGTGAGTCTGCCATAGCAGAGCCACCAGAACCATTCCCGCTAGCAGGCTTTGGGCAGCAACTCCCAAAGGGATTGCAAGCAGCATCATTAGGGTAAGGAATCTCTCCATCAACTAATCCAGCTCCACAACAAAGCCACTATGAGAACGCACATTCAACACTTTGTTCTCAAACAAAAGATACTGCCCTTTGATTCCGGTTAATTCTCCAGAAAATTCCCGCTGCTTTTCCAAAGACAGAGCAGACAGTTTGTCTGCCACACGGACGATCGGGTACTCTAGAACCACTTCCGCCTCTTGACTGGGCTGCCAGGGCACGATTTCTGGAATATACTCCCACATTTCTTC
>JBIKVD010000354.1:0-4295 GCA_044357055.1 Oligoflexales bacterium
AAGTATCAGCTAAGAAAAGCTATAATTTTCAACTAACTCCCAAACGTACCGGCGAATTCGTGATCCCGCCTTTTGGGGTGTTTGTTGATGGCAAAAACCTGATGACGCCAGAGTTAAAACTCAGTGTTTTATCGAATGCACCACCGCCTGGGGGTTCTGGCGCGGTGGCTCCCAATCAGGATGCGCAGGTTTTTGTCCAAACGAGCCTGGACCACAAAGAAGTCTACGTTCACCAGTCGGTAATCATGTACCTGCGGATTTATCATCGCGTTCCGGTGTTTGAACATGCTCATGAGTTCAAGGCTCCCATAGAAATTCTGAATTTTGAGGTTGAGGGGGAGCGCACTTATCAGGAAGTGATTGGCGGAGAAACCTACCAAGTCAAGGAGCTGCGCCGCGTACTCAAACCCATGCAAGTGGGCATTTTTGATTTGGAGCCTGTGCGAGTTCGTGTGGTGATGCCGGCGGCTAGGCGTCGAAATCCAGATCCCTTTGATTTATTCTCCGGATTTCAAAACCTGCAGCGCCAAGCTCAGGTCTTGGAGGCAGAGCCCCTGGAGCTAACCGCCCTTGATTTGCCCGAGGGGGCGCCGGCGGACTTTAGCGGCTTGGTTGGTGATTTTACCCTTGAGTCCGACCTAGCGCCCACCAGTCTTCAAGTGGGAGGGACCTCGACTTTGACTCTAAAATTGCACGGCGAGGGTTTTATCAAAGATTTGAGCCCCTTGACTTTGCCACCCACTCCAGTGGGAATCAAAGTTTATGCTGATAAGCCCGAATTTGGCGAGCAGTTGCAAGGCAGCGGAGGGATTCGCAGCTCGGGTTCCTTTAAATTTGCCTTGGTTCCTACCCAGGAGGGGAGTTTCAACCTTCCCGAGATGACCATGACGGTCTTTAGCCCCACTAAGAAGAGTTATGAAGTGCTGAAAGTCGGTTTGGGTACACTCGTCGTTGCGGGTAGTGGGGCGCAATCTCCCGGTCCTCCTGGTGTCACCGCCCAAGGTAACTCTCCGGAGGGGGCCAAGGACCAGCTCCCCTCGCAGACACAGGGCCCGGGGCGAAAAGACGGCGGTGCGGAATTAGGGCAAGGCGCGCAGGGCTCTGACGTCCTTCGCCAGGGGCCGAGTCCCTTAGCGCTGGAGGCTCATTTGGGTTCTCAGAAAGGGTTGCTGTGGTCTCTCTGGGTAGCTGCGGGGATTGGTCTCTTTTTTTGGACCCTTGGCTACTTGTGGCGAAGTAAGCCTGCATGGGTGTTTCGTCTCTGGGTGGCGCTGCAGCCCGGGCCAACGCAGAGTGCCTTGCGCCGACTAAAAAAACTGCAAAAGTCGACGGCACACCCAGGGAATCTGGATCGTCAGGCAAGTCAGGAGCTTCGCATGATCCTGCAGGATTATGTGAGCGACATCTCCAATCGTGCAGGCCTTTCTCTCAATGGCGCTGCCATGACGCTGCGAGAAATGGGAGATTGGGTCATACAGAGGCACAAGCTTGACGAGGATTTGGATTTACTCAGACGCCTCGAAAGGCTCGATGGCATTCCTTTTGGGAGACAGGATGTGGATACGGTGGAATGGAAACAAACCTTATTTGCCATCTCCGCTTTGTTGCAGAGGATATAAGTTATGGGACCTACACGAGGGCTTTTTGCGATAGTTTTCCTCTTGGCGATCTGTGGGCCTATTCTGGCCGATGTAAAAGAGGATAAAGGACTTGCTAAGGGCGTGGATTGCGATGAAGCCCAAGCCCGTGGTGTTGCTTTTTTTGCGGAGGGTAAGTTTGAAGAGTCTACAGCTGCATTTTTTGCCTGTCCGGATTGGGTCTATCGCCCGCAAATTTTAGCAAATATAGGCTTTGCATCCCTTAGGGCGGGCGATCAAGTCTCGGCGGTGGCAGCTTTTCTGCGGGCATGGAGCCTTGCTCCGCTCAATTCAGCTGTTGCACAGGGATTTGTGGAGCTCAAGGCCTCGTCGCCGGATCTTTCTCCTGAGCAAAGCTTTGCTGGAAAAGATGCAACGGCGACTGTCGCAGCGGCCTTGGCATATGAACCTTGGCGTTGGCAGGGGTCCTCACGAGAAACCTTTGTTTGGCACAGCTATCGTTTCCTGAGTCACACTCAGTGGATAGTGTTTGCCATCTTTCTGCAATGCATCTGGCTTATCTTACAGGGTGCTGTCCTGTTTTTGCCGCGACTTTCCTCTTTGAAAGGCCTCGCACGCGTGCGCCGCCTTATTATGGTCCTTGCCTTTTGCTTGCTAGGTGTCGTCTTGATCCAGCAAGGGCATGGTTCCTTGGGCATGGGAGCTGTTAAGATCGAAGCTGCAAACTTATTGTCCAATCCCTCTCAAGCAGGAGTTATCCTGGGCACGGCAGAAAAAGCGCAGGGTTTTCGCGTGGTCGCGATTCATGAAGATTGGCTGCGCATTCAGTTGTCTAGCGGGCTGACAGGTTGGGTGGAGCGTTCCCAAGTTCTAAGCTTTCATCCGACAGACTTAGATGCTTCGTAGCGTTAGGGATAGGCAAGATTTTCTTGGGGGTCATCGAATGTTTTCTCGTCGGCAAAAAATGGATCTGTTAAGTTTCTTGCTACAACAGGAGATTCTTCGTTTCGGGTCCTTCGTTACCAAATCTGGTCGCGTCTCGCCTTACTTTTTTAATTTTGGCCACTTAAGTTCCGGAGCCTCCTTATACAAGCTAGGTGGTTTTATTGCGGAGGCGCTCGAACGCACGGACTGGCTCGGAACTTCCGACGCTCTTTTTGGTCCGGCGTACAAGGGTATTTCTCTGGTTCAAGCCACGGCTATGCATCTATGGCGAGAAAAGCAGATCGATGTCGCCTATTGTTTTAACCGCAAGGAACGCAAAGGTCATGGCGAGGGGGGGCAGTTCATCGGCAAGGAACTAACCCCTAGCGCTAAAGTGGTTCTCGTCGATGATGTTTTAACGGGGGGAACGAGCTTACGGGAATCTGCAGCCTTATTGCAAAGCCATGGGGTTGAGATTGTCGGCATGCTCGTGGTGATCGACCGATGTGAGCGAGGGTCAGGGAACAAGCGTGCTTCCGTGGAAATGTCTGAAGCTCTGCAAGTCCCATTGTTAAGTCTCTTGGATTTTGACGAGATTTTGGACCTAGCTTTTGACAAGCCCATTGCCGGTCGGGTCTGGATTGATAGCGAGTGTATGGCTAAGATTGTGAGTTATCGACAGCAACATTCCTGAGCCGAAACTCTTGCACACCATGCTATTGGCGGGTGAGTTGAATCACATCTGACGAAGACGTCAATACCAGGGTATTTTCCGTTAGAGTGTAGACATATTCACCCTCCCCGATTGCTGTGGCACAGCTTCGCAGACCATGCACGTCGGTTTCCTTCTTGGCGTTACTTTGTAAAACGTGAATGGTTTCTGAGGTCACTGCTACTGGGACAGATAAAGTCACAGGACCGATAACGGAGTCATCTTGAAAGCGACAGAGGCTAGAGAGCGTGAGTGTGGGGCCAGTGAGTTCGTAGACCAGCTGTCGGCTTGCCGACTGGGTGGCAGTGGCACCATCAATCAAGGGAAAGTTTTGCGATTGCCAGGTGGTGAAAAGACCTGGATCCACATCGTCATCGACGGATCCTTGCAGGACGGGATCTGGCCCGGAGCTTTTCTCATCTGCGCAACTCAGAGTGAAACCGGCGGTGGATACGAGCAGGACCCAAAGTTGATTCCTCAATTTCATGACCATTTTCCTTCCTCATCTATAGCTGAAAATTCAAGTCAGGTGCTTATTGCTTGCTTAGGGCAATAGTCGTCCCGCTGCGAAGCTCTTTTAACGTGAGCTGCGTGCCATCGCGGGTATAGCTATAGGCACCTTCACCCAATGCGGCAGCACATTCCCGTGAACCGTCTTCGCTGGAAGCGCTCTTAGCGTTGGACTGGAGTATATCGATATTGTCTGGCCCAATTTTGACGGGTACCGAAATGCTAATCGGTCCCAAGTTGGTACCATCAGCAAAACGACAGACAGCCGTCAGGTTCAAAGCACCATCGGAAATATTATAGGTGTAAATCGCTTGTATGCTTCTCTCTCCGCTGCTCGGGTCTGTTAAGGCAATGGCATCGGAAGTCCAGGTGCCAAACAGGGCATCCTTGTCAATTTCGGACTGTGTTTCTCCAGGAAGAGCACTTGGCGCGGGGCTCTTGTCGGCTTTGGGAAAGCACGAAGAGCCAAGGACCAATAGCGCGGAAAAGAGGAAAGGAGATGGCATCCCTATTGAGAAATCTCTTGCGCGTGTGGATCTTTAGATCGGAAG
>JBIKVD010000076.1:0-14075 GCA_044357055.1 Oligoflexales bacterium
AACCGAGCACGAAGTGTCTTGTCGCAGTGCTATGTTTGTGGTGCGCAACCTCAAGCGCGATGCATACCAGCTAAGTGCGATAGGCATCGATAAGGCTGGTCATTGGCATTGGCAAAAGGAGCTGTCCTCTCCTGATGGCAAAACTTTAGAAATACGTCAAAACGACCAAGATGGTCTCGTGTCGTTCATAGATTTTGTTCGCTCCCATCGAAAAAGCCCACCCGTTCTATTTTGCTTGGTCCATGGTCAAGATGGAGAAGATGGTAGGATCCAGGCCCTTTGTGAAATGTTGGATCTACCCTTCGTGGGTCCATCGAGTGTGGCCTCAGGGATTGGCATGGATAAACTGATTTGCAAAGAACTGGTGAGTCGAGTGGGTGTCCCCGTGGTGCCCTACCTATCCATAAGGCGTCATGAATGGGAACTGGACCCGCAAAGGTTTTGTACTCAAGTCTCAAAGGAACTTGGGGATAGTGTTTTTGTTAAACCGGTTCGCGGCGGGAGTTCAGTTGGGATTCACCGAGTGCGCACTTCAGCGGAACTGCCAGCTGCCGTGGCGGATTCACTGCTCTTTCACGATGAAGTTCTTGTCGAACTGGCGATTCAGGGAAGAGAAATTGAAATTGCAGCCCTAGGCGGATACGAACCCGCCTTTAGTTGCGGAGGCGAGATTATTATGCAAAAGCCAGGGGAGTACTATGACTATGAAAACAAATACGCCGAAACAAGTCGCGCCGAAGTTCGCGTCCCGGCGAATCTAACAACCCAGCAAATGAGCGAGCTAACTCGCCTAGCAACGTTGTGTTTCAAAACACTTCGTCTGCACGGCATGTCTCGTTTAGATTTTTTCTTAGTAGCAGAAGAAAATCGCTTTTACTTCAATGAGGTGAATACCATTCCCGGTTTTACCCCCATTTCTCAGTATCCTCAGCTTTGGGCCCACAGCGGCATCCAAGGCCCAGAACTATTGCAGCGTCTACTTGACTTGGCAGTGGAAAGGCAGACTTTGGAGAGTGCTTTGGTCAAGTCGCTGTAGTTAAGTGACCTCATTTCTCTGGCTTTGGGCCCTCCATAAGGTCTAAAAAATCTTTATAAATATGTCGCGCACCGGCATTATAAAGCGCATTGCGATGCAATTGCGTTGTAAGACCTATTGGTGTCATGCCCGCGGCGATAGCGGCATAGATGCCGATGGGACTGTCCTCTATAACCAAGATTCTAGCCCTTCGTTCATATTCAACACCAATCAACGTTGCGCATTTTTCGAAAACGTCAGGATGGGGTTTTGGGCGCCGCACTTCATCAAGACTGACGACATGAGTCACCTGTAGCTCGGGGGTGCGCGCCATAACTTTATCAATAAAGACGCGCCGAGCATTGCTACCGATACCGTACGGGATTTTCAAACGGCGCAGATAGATCATGAACTCAAGGACGCCGGGTACCAGAGATAAATAGTCCTCGTTAGCCTGCAGAAAATGATTCTTTAGCTCATACAAGCTCTCCCAGGCGGACTCATCGCCTGCAGCACGGCTAATCTTCCTCGCAATATGACGGCCGCTTGCGCCCAAAAGCGATTCTGGATCTGGGAGTTCCTGGCCAAATTTTTGCAGGTAGGCCTTTTGCCAACACAAAATATGGAGAGGAGTGCTATCGACGATGACGCCATCGAAATCAAAGATCACTGCGTCAAAATCCGGTAAATGCTTCATAATTCGTCATTCATGGTTGGAAGCCAGGCAATCTCCCGGAGAGATTAATGGATAATAGCTTGACTCGCCAGCAGATGTTATGAATTTGGGTTCGTGTAAAGACTAGAATGTCTCAACTGCCAATCCGGGTTGATTTTGGCGGGATAGAATTGATATAGACAGATAGCCGACCCGAAAATCGAGGGACCTGTGTAATGATGCTGCATCTGAAGAGTCTGATACTTGTTGCTCTCTTGCTGCTCCTTGATCAGGGTTCCAAGTTTGCTTCGCGCCTAATTTTTTTACAAGTTGATAACTCAGACAACTCTAGGGAATATCGAGCCACGCAACAGGAGATAATCCTGTTACAAAGCAAAGGTGAGCGAAGCTCTGGTTTTGCCATCGCCTTCACCTATGTTAGGAATTTCGGAAGTTTTCTTCATCAAGATCGCTCACCGAGTGGCCCAAGCGGGTATCTACCTCAATTAAGGATTTTCCTGGGAGCATCATTGGTGGTTTTGTTATATCTGTGGCGACAACGCATCCCCATGAGCGAGCGGCGGTATCGCTCGGCCCTGGGACTGGGGATCGCGGGGGCGCTCGGTAATACTCTCGATCGCCTAGGTTGGCGATATGTTGTGGATTTTTTGCAGTTGCGCTTGCAGTTTTCAGGCCTCGGGAACCAACCTAGATTTTTTGTGACGAATGCCAATCTCGCTGATCTCTACTTGCTGGTTGGAGTGATTTTGCTCTTGATCGTCGCCATGCAAGGATCTCTCTTTCGCTCCCAAGAAGGGAAGGTCTAATGGAACGATTGAGCTTTAAATTGCAGGCAACGGCAAGCCATTCTAAAGCCAGAGCCGGCACACTGATAACCGCTAAAGCAACAGTAGATACTCCCGTGTTTATGCCGGTTGGGACAGCAGCGACGGTAAAGGGTTTGCGTTTTCATGAATTAGAAGATGCAGGCTCGCGCATTATGTTAGCCAATACTTACCACCTTCTCCTCAGGCCGGGCCCAGAGGTCTTTGAGCGTATGGGTGGCATCCAAAAGTTCGCTAACTGGTCTGGTCTCGTGCTGACAGATTCCGGAGGATTTCAGGTATTTTCCCTAGCCGAACATGTCAAAATATCCAAGGAAGGCGCTTATTTCAAGAGCCATATTGATGGGCGCAGCATTGTTTTAACGCCAGAATCTTGCATAAGCACGCAAAAGTCCATCGGCAGCGATATTATGATGGTCCTAGACCAGTGCGTGCCTTCCACCTCCAGCTACGAAGTAGCAAAAGCGGCCATGAATCTCACCCATGAATGGGCTTTGCGTTCCCTAGCCGCGAGGGGAGATAGCTGGCAAGCGCTATTTGGCATCGTGCAAGGAGCTTGCTTCGTTGATCTGCGCCAAGAGAGTGCCAGGCATCTGGCTCAGCTGCCATTCGAAGGGTTTGCGATCGGCGGATTGGCTGTCGGGGAATCCATTACAGAACGTCAGGAAATGACTGCCTTGGTCACTGACCTGCTTCCTCAGAATAAGCCTCGGTACCTAATGGGAGTAGGTACGCCCCTAGACTTGTTGGACGCGGTGCACCGCGGGGTCGACATGTTTGACTGTATCCTTCCAAGTGCTCTATCGGCTCAGGGAGTGGCCTACACGTCTCGGGGAACCATTCGTTTGGCAAGGGGTGTGTATCGCTTTTCCCAGGAACCAGTTGATCGTAATTGTCGATGCTACACCTGTACAAAACACTCCATCGCTTATATCCATCATCTCATCAAAGCGGGCGAACAGCTCGGCTGGCATCTTCTTTCGATTCATAATCTGAGCTTCTATCATCAACTTATGTCAGATATGAGAACGCAGATTCTGGCGGATACTTTCGCCGATTATTACGCAAAACAGCGCCAGGTCCTGGAAAAAAGTGATGAAGACTTTCCCGTCGTTGCTCAAAAGCAAAAAAGACGGACCAGCTCTTCAGGGCCCAAACTCGCTTTGGGGAATTTTGAGGTCATAAAATCAAACCTCGGCTTCGCCAGCATTAGGCAGATTTCGAGCGGTGAAACCATGCACTCGTCCCAAGATCCGGATGAGGAAGCTCGTTCCCTTTACGTGGAGCAGTCTCAGATCGTTTCACGTATTCAGGGCGGCAGTGATCAAAAGCCCTTAGTGTTATGGGATGTCGGTCTGGGCGCGGCCCACAATGCAATGGCGACCATTAGGGCCTTGGAAGCTTCGTACAGCAAGATGGGCAACGGACTAGGACGGCCGGTGCAGCTCATCAGTTTTGAGAATGATTTAGACGCTCTTCGTCTCGTCCTCAAAAACCCCAGCCTCTTTGCCCATATCCACCACAGCGCCCCTCAGGCTTTGCTCAAAACCGGTTTTTGGCAATCAGCTTTTTACCCTTTGACTTGGTCATTGGTTCAAGGTGACTTTTTAAAACAGATGGTCCTCGAAGCAAGCCCCCACGTGATCTACTATGATCCGTTTTCCGCCAAATCGGACGCGGACTTGTGGACCTGGGAAAGCTTTCGTCGCCTTCATCATGCGATAGGTGACGAGGCTATTTCTCTCTACACGTATTCTGCGTCTACAGCCGTGAGAGCGACTCTGCTGGCGGCTGGATTTTATGTGGGTACGGGACAAGGGACCGGTAGCAAGGGGGAAACAACGATTGCCCTGACATCCGCGGCGGTGAAGGGCGCGGCGCTGAAGGGCAAGTCTCCCTACTGCAAGGTGGATCTATTGAACCAGGCATGGCGAGAACGCTGGCAACGCAGCAGTGCTAAATTTGCGAAAGACGTGACCTTGGAACAGCAAGAGCCGTTTGCTAATCTGGTGCAGAATCATCCTCAGTTTCAATAGTTGCAAGATGCCGGGATTTAGGGCCGGTCCGCTAGGAACTGCTCGATGGGAAGCTCCCGAGCAAAGCCCTTAGCTTCAGCTGAGATCTCTATTACCCTGTTTGCGACCGTGCGTATAAACTCGAAATCGTGAGAGGTAAAAAGCACCGTCCCATCAAATTGAGTCAGGGCATTGTTCACTGCGGTTATAGACTCCAAGTCTAAATGGTTCGTAGGCTCATCCAGGATAACCACATTTGCATTGGTTAACATCATGCGAGCTAACATGCAACGAACTCGCTCTCCCCCCGAGAGCACTCTAGCTTTTTTAAGAGTTTCATCGCCGGAAAAGAGCATGCGCCCCAGAAACCCGCGGATATAGTTCTCGGATTGATCTGCGGAATATTGCCGCAGCCAATCAATGAGATTTAGGTTTTCGTCCTGAAAATACTCTTGGTTTTCTTTGGGAAAATACGATCGCGTTGTCGTCACTCCCCACTGAAACTGTCCACTTTGTGCTTTTTGTTCCCCTTGCAGGATCTTAAATAGCATTGTTGCGGCTAATTCATTTTTGCCGACAAAAACGATTTTGTCTCCTTTATTGACCGTAAAGTTAAGCTTGTTGAAGAGTGGTTCTCCGTCAAGGGACATGCTTAGATTTTCTACGTTTAACAGGTTTTTTCCTGCCTCTCGCTCTGCTTTGAAGTGCACATAGGGGTATTTTCGGGAGGAGGGCCTGATGTCCTCCAAAGTTAATTTCTCCAATTGCCTTTGTCTGGAAGTCGCTTGTCGAGACTTCGAGGCATTGGCACTGAATCTAGCAATAAAGGCTTCGAGTTCTTTCGTCTTTTCTTCTACTTTTTTGTTGCGATCCTGGGTTAGCTTTAACGCGAGTTGGCTAGAGGTGTACCAAAAATCATAGTTACCAGCGTAGATCTGGATTTTGCCAAAGTCGATATCTGCCATATGAGTACAGACTTTGTTGAGAAAATGTCGATCATGAGAAACCACGATAACGGTGTTCTTAAACTCATAGAGAAAATTCTCCAGCCATTGGATCGCTTCTAAGTCCAGATGGTTGGTTGGTTCATCCAGCAACAAAATGTCCGGCTGACCGAAAAGCGACTGAGCAAGCAGCACCTTGATCTTTTCCGAACCGGTTAGCTCACGCAGCGTTTTGCCATGCAAATCATCCTTGACTCCTAAACCCTTTAGCAAGGATGCGGCTTCCGAGTCGGCTCCCCAGCCATTGAGCTCGGCAAATTCGCCCTCGAGTTCCGAGGCTTTGATTCCATCCGCGTCTGAGAAATGCTCCTTGCTGTATATGGCGTCTTTGGCGGCGATAACTTCACAGAGCCTTGCGTGTCCCATAATCACCGTTTGTAGGGCCGTGGAGTCATCGAACTGAAAATGATCTTGCTTCAACACGGCAAGCCGCTGATTGACCCCGATGCTGATGGAACCGACGGTGGGCTGGATTTCTCCCGACAAGACTTTCAAAAAAGTAGATTTTCCCGCACCATTGGCACCGATTAAGCCGTAGCAGTTTCCGGGGGTAAATTTGACATTTACTTCTTCAAAGAGATTCCTAGAGCCGAATCGGACGGTAACCCCATGCGCGCTGATCATCTGTAATTCCTGTGTGAGGCTGAGGCCTTGAAGCTGGCCGAGGTTTTGGAACTCCCTCTCATACCCTGATTTGCGCACAGAGCCAAGATCAGCAGGATATAATGACCCCCTTGCTAATGACCTGCGGAGATATACCTTTCCTAGACCTAATGCGGAAGGGTGGTGTATGCCTCAGAAATTATTAAAGAACTCTACTGGAAAAGTCGCCGAACTATTGCAAAGGGCGGTCATGGAGCTGGCAAATCTTCGTAAGGGGGTTATGACAGCAGATATCATTCTCGCCGCCCTAGTTGACCAAAATGACTCGGTTGTTTTGAAAATATTTGATGAACTACGCTTAGATACCAATCGTATCCGTCGCGAGATCATGGATCAGATCATGGCTCGGGTTGCTGATCTGCCTGGCTTGGATTTGGCAAAGCAGCAAGGCAGCATTCGCATTACACAAGAAGTGCAAAATCTTTTTGAGGTTGCCGAAAAAGAAATGGGAGCACTGGGCGATTCCTATATTTCCACGGGCAGTGTCCTGCTGGCTTTTTTTGACGATACCATCGGCCCCGCCAAGAAAATTCTTACTGATCATGGATTGACTTATAAAGCAGTCTTAGATGCTCTGAAAAGTATCAGAGGAAGTCTTAAAATCAATCAGAGGGATGGTGAGTCCCGACAGAGTATTTTGGACGAATATACCACCGATATTACGGCCCTAGCCCGACGAGGTGCCTTAGATCCTGTGATCGGCAGATCAGAGGAAATTAAACGAGTCATCGAGATCTTGTCCAGACGAAAAAAGAATAACCCCATTCTCATCGGCGAGCCAGGTGTGGGAAAAACCGTCGTGGTTGAAGGCTTAGCTCAACAGATTGTCGCCGCAGACGTGCCAGAATACCTATTGAATAAACGCGTTCTTTCTTTGGAAATGGGGACCTTGCTTGCGGGTGCCAAAATGCAAGGCGAATTTGAGGAACGGCTTAAGATGATCAAAGATGAGGTGATAGCCTCTTCCGGTGAGATCATTTTATTTATCGATGAGCTACATACGGTTGTTGGCGCTGGTCGGACTGGGGGTGGACTCGATGCTTCGAACATGTTGAAACCAGCTTTGGCAAAGGGTCTATTGCAATGTATTGGGGCTACAACGATTAAAGAGTATAAACAATACATTGAAGCTGACAAAGCGCTGGCCCGGCGATTTCAGGCAGTTAAGTTGGAACAGCCGAGTGTTGAAGATACGATCGCCATTCTTAAAGGCTTGCAAAAAAAATACGAAAGACATCATCAGATCGAATATTCCGATGACGCCATCAAAGTAGCGGCCGAACTTTCTGATCGCTACATTACCGATCGGTTTTTGCCAGACAAAGCCATTGATCTCGTTGATGAAGCGGGTGCGGCGAAACGTTTGCGGGTGATTTACACGCCACCCCATTTGCGAAAACTAGAGACGAAGCGGGCCGAACTTTTCGCGAAAAAGTCTGAGGCGTTTAATGATCGCGATTTTGAGGCCATGGCCAATTACCAAATGCAGATTTCCTCAATAGAAAACGAACTGGAATCTGCGCGAAAACTTCATTCTGCTTCGATTAGTGACAAGGATCGTTTGGTAACGCAAGATGATATAGCGGCGGTAGTAAGTCGGGTAACGGGGATTCCTGTTGCGAAAATGGTAGCAGCAGAATCTAAAAAGATGCGTGATTTAGAAAGCTTATTGCAGCAGCGGTTGATTGGGCAGGAACATGCTATTAAGTCCATCTCCAATGCCATCCGCCGCAATCGGTCGGGACTGAGAATCCAGGGCAAACCGATTGCTTCGTTCTTATTCCTCGGCCCTACTGGGGTGGGAAAGACGGAGTTAGCTAAGGCACTCGCTGAACAAATCCTAGACGACGAGAGTAAGATCATTCGACTAGATATGTCGGAATACATGGAACGGCACAATGTTGCTCGTTTGATAGGGTCGCCTCCAGGTTACGTCGGCTATGGCGAGGGTGGCCAGTTGACCGAGAAAGTGAAACAGAATCCCTATTCAGTCGTGTTGTTAGATGAATTTGAAAAGGCCCACCCAGATGTCTACAATTTATTGTTGCAAGTTTTAGACGAGGGCTGGTTGACGGACGCTGAGGGTCAGAAGGTCAATTTTCAGAATTGCATTATTATTGGAACTTCCAATATAGGCTCCCAAATTCTCACGGATCGAAAAAGGCCCATCGGGATGGGCAATTTTGATGAGGATTTCAGTTCCGATGAGGAAAATAAGGCGGTGATGAAGGAAGTCAAAAAATACCTTCGTCCCGAGTTTATCAACCGCCTCGATGAAATCATTATCTTTAATCGTTTAGGCCGCACGGAATTGCGTGAAATATTGGAGTTGCAGGTCAAGGCCTTGCGCCAGCGCCTTGCAACCATGCATATGGAATTGGAGATATCGGAAGCGGCGAAGGAATTTATCTTGCAACAGATCGATACCACTAACTTTGGTGCCAGGCCCTTAAAGCGTAAGCTGGAACAAATGGTGGAAAACAAAATCGCTTCGACTCTCATCGAAATTTCTGACGAGGATCGACAAGGGGTCATGACGGTGGAACTAACAAACGACAAGGCGGATATATCGGTGCATTTTACTCCTAGGCCCGAAGCGACATCCTTGTAGAGCCCTTGTCGCGGGCCGCACGATACGCAAACCACTCGGAAAGAATTTCCTAAACCCTCCCGACGCGGGCATAACAACCCAGAATGATGTCTCTTTGTGTGGTTGCCGCGCGGGAGTCTGGCTTTTGAGTCCTGGCGAAGCTTGGTGATACTATAGATGTAGTGACATTTTCTAGAACATAGGTGCTCGGGAGTTACCATGAACGAACAATGGTTATCCATTGTCGAATACGCGAGACAGCACAATATTTCTGATATGACTGTACGCCGACGTATCAAGAGTGGCCGTCTACCCGCTGTCTTAAAAGAAGGTAAATACTTTATTCAACGGCGGGAAAATCAGTTTGCTGCCACGCGTGGGGAGCAAAACGAAGCGACCGAGCGTAGGATCGAATCATCCACCGTTTATACCTCTGCAGAATCTTCAGGTGCAGCCGCGAGACCTGCTACCTCGCACCAAACTCCTTCGCAAAACAGTAGTCCCCAGGCACGGCAATATCCTTCGCACCAGGTCCCGCTGCGAGGTGAACAGGCTGTTCCTAGCGCGGGTATCAAAGAAGCTAGCGCAAACGGTTCACCACGCTGGATGACTCCTTACACCCGAGATCCCTCTGGAGCTGAGGGACCTTATTCTGCTGCAACCGTGCAAAGATCTTTGCCACCCTTACCACCTACTCCTGGTAGCGGATCTCCATCCCCAGGTGCCATTGGCTCAGGCATGTATCAAGGCATTGTCCCGCAAGATATAGCACAGCCTCTGATGCAAAAAGGGTCGGTCACCGCTGATGCTCGCGCTTTACTGCAATATTGTGACCAGACACTTAAAAGACTGCACGGTAGGGAAAAACGGACGGAGGAGCTCTATCAGCAAAGGCTCAAAACGGCGGAAGCTCATTTAGATGCTAAAAATATGGAAATTCGACTGCTCAAAGAGCAGATTGAAGATCTCGAATTGCTGGTCAAGATTCTCGAGAAAAAGCCTGGAGTCGCTGCATAACAGGCAAAGAAAGGGATGAGGATTGGCTAAAGGTTATATGAGCGATCTTGCTCTGTCAGATGAGATAGAGGCAAATGCCAGCAAGGGTAAAAAACTTTTCGATCGCCTGGGCGGGCGCCCTACTTTAGAGACCGTCCACAAAAGTTTCTACGACAAGATATATGCGCATCCCTGGCTTGGCCAGTTGTTCGCGCACGTGAGCCAGCCTCTGATTGAAGCCCAGCAGTCTGATTTTATGTCTTATTTGATGGGAGGGCCAAAAATTTATTCGGGTCGAATGCCCATCGATGCGCATATACATATTTTAATCACAGAAGAGATGTTTTCGGTACGTCACGAGCTTTTGCGTGAATCTTTGGCGGACACTCATGTGAGCGAGCAGGAGTGTAAGGAGTGGTTGGCCATCGACCTTGCCTTCAAAAAGGTGCTGATCAAAAAATCACGAGAGGAATGCGAAGCGCGCTTTAAGGGTGACACTATTGTGGATATCCCCAATCCAGATCGCTTGCGCAAGATTTCTTAAAATGGCTCATGGCAGCAACTTCCCCGGAAAATACAATAGATTCGCATCACCATAGCTAAAGAAGCGATAGTTCTGGTCTATGGCGGTTTCGTAGATCTGTCGCGTCTGTTCCATGCCGATGAGCGCACTGATCAACATATAAAGACTAGATTCGGGCAAGTGGAAATTTGTGATGATTCCGCTGCCTAAATAAGGCCGATAGATATCTTCGCGAAATTTTGGAAAAACGAATAGCCTTGTGCTTTGCCAGTGGTCGGCGGCTGCTAAGGCGGCCTGATCTGTTGGATTGGCTAGAAAATAGCTCTCCATAGCGCGAAACGAGGTGGTGCCGACAAAAAAGATAGGTCGACGATCTTTGCGAGCCTGAAGCACTTGCGTGATCGTTTGCGACGGAACCTTATAGAACTCCTCGTGCATGATATGCCCTTGAGGATCATCGCTTCGAATCGGCGCAAAGGTACCAAGGCCCACATGGAGTGTTAAAGAACAGAATTCATGCCCAGAGGCCACGATGGTCTTGAGTAGTTCTGGAGTAAAATGCAGACCTGCCGTTGGAGCTGCAACAGATCCCGCCACCTGATGAAAGACGGTTTGATAACGTTGTCGCGCCAGCTCGTGCGAACCAGCTTCCGCAAGGTCTGTAGGAACCTCAGCTTTAATGTAGGGCGGCAGCGGCATGATGCCGTTTTCATCGAGGAGACTCACGGCCTGGGTAGCGCTACTCCCAAAATGGACCAGAACGGTTTCGTTGTCCTCACTTGTGTGAGGGGAGACAATCAACTCCTTTCCGTTTGCAAGATACATGCATCCATCCCTCAAAAGCTTTTTACGAGGACGCGCTAGTGCAGGAGCTGTGGCGGGATCACCACTAGGTATAGCTGTTAATAGCAGCTCCGCTTTCCCTCCTTTTTTGGTTTTGCCCAGTAAACGCGCAGGGAAGACTTTCGTATCATTAGCAATCAGCAAGGAGTTTGGGGGGAGCAAGCTTGGCAATTCGTGAAAGGTGCGATGTTGGATCAGCCCTTCTTGACATACAAGAAGCTTACTCGCGTCTCGTTTCACCAAAGGTGATTGAGCTATCAATGCGGAAGGGAGAGTGAAGGAAAAATCTTGCAGTTTAAGACCCATTGTTCGTGATCCCAAAATGAAGTCGTGCGATGATGCTAAAATTAAGACACTCTACATCGGCCAAGATGACATGTTATTACGAATCTCGATCATAGCCCTACTCGCCCTCGCTCCACAAGCGCTTGCCATATGCACTGTGGAGTTAACTTCAGAGCAGTTCCCTCCCTTAGCCAATCTTTGGCCAAGGGAGGCAGCAAAGTCAGATTTGCTAGCCTTTCGTTATGTTGATCCTGACGATCCCCGCCCTACCTGGGAGCCAGTGAGATTTCAGCTTGATGCCAGGGACGGAGCGGGAAGATTTCTTTTTTCGGATCAGACGAAGGGACCGCTAGGTCGACCAGAAAAATTGCGATTACTCGTAGCATCGGCAGATTTTGGCGAACGACGCAACCCTTTCTTAAATTTCCCTTGTGAGGCGAGAGAGGGTTACGAGATTTCTCGGGACGATTTCCAAGGAGTCGTCACAGCTCCATCGTCGAAAGATGACAAACAGTATGTTTATCTTTTTCGTTGCCCCAGGGAACGGAAAGTGGCGACTCCATTTTCACCGGCAGTGGAATATGATAAGGCCACTCGCGCGCTGAATTCCTCCAAATATCTGTATCGCTTTAACGGTGCCAATCATATGCTTTTTGATGAAATTCTTCTCAAAGAAGCAGATGGCGGAGCTTTCCCCATAGCCCGAAATTCGGATCTGTTAATCAAAGCGGACATCAAATACTTTCTCTCCATGACCTTTGGTCCCTTGGATGTAGAGTCAGTCTTGGAGCGCTACCGAGTGGGCGATGTGGCGGTGGTGGGTGCGCTGAGTTTCTACCTTAAAGTCCTTTTTTTCAAAATCAAATTGGCCCTGACAACGGATGTAAGTTTTTTTGCTGACAGCGTTCATATTCCGATGAATGTGCATCTTCCCCCTGGTTCTGGTTCGCGATTACGACGTGGCAGTGGAATATTCTATTCTTGGACCATGACTTCACCAGACCAGCCCGAAGTGCTTATGCCGCAGACGATTTTTGGCACCTTGCCAAAAACGGAAGAGGTGGTTTTGAGATTTTGTCGCCATCAAACGTGTACGTTTTCTCTTCAGTTTCCTCTTCCTCCGGCATTTGGGGGTGGGGAAAAAGGTTCGTTTCCATCCCTGGGGACATCCACTCTTAGCATGGTCTTTCGTCTCAATCAGAAGCTGGTGGAGCAGGGCTTCTATCCTACATGGATTACCGAAATTTCCCAGAAGTCATACAAGGATTTTGACTTAGGTGACAAAGATCCCGAATATTTCCAGCGTCGCGTCGGTGTTTATTTTGAAACCTCTGAATTGCAGGAGGGGGACCATGGCTGGGATTTTCGTATTTCCCTTCAACATCGCGAGCAAGAATGTGCGCGGGCCTTGTCGATTCATGGAATTCAAGCGCCCGTGAAAACAAAGAGATAGAAAAAATCATGGCACAGGGTAAAACGCTTCTCAGAGAGGTTTTGCCCGCGCTGTCCACAAATGCATCAGGTAGACAAACGTTATCATTTGCATTGAAAAAATCAGGATGGAAGCACCCTGGAGAAAATAGCCAGGATGAGCTGGGATTTGCGCGATAAAATAGAGTGGCGAACTTAGGATCAACAGGGGAATGAGAAGGACAGCCGTTTGCCATAGACGCGGCAGAGATCCCCAGATTCTATTGGCATTGTCGACATTCCAACTTACGGATTCCGGCCTTTGGCGCTCCAAGAAATAAAAGAAGATATTTGTATAAAAGGAAACTCCTATGACTACCAGCCAGGCCGGCATGTTGTTGTCCATAAATGCCACTACACTTACGACAAGCCCCAAAAGTAGAGCCAAACGCAATTGCCGGATCATCGGAAAGCTATGGAGAGTGACCGCAAAAAGCAGCCAAACTAAGAGTGCTAAAATGGGCAAGCGGTAAGGATTTAAAGATGGGAATAGAGAGACAAGGCTTGTTAGGTAAAGGACTAATAGTGCGACCATAGCAAGATTGCGTGCCAACTTAGGCAATAAAATCCCGAAAGTAGCGGCAATCTTCAGCAATCGCATCAGCGGAATGAAGAGGGATTTTATCCACGGCAGGTGGATCAACAGTGTCAAGGCTCCTGCTATAAATAGTTGAAAGGTGTTCCCTAAGTTCATGGATGGACTTGTCGACCACCAAGTTTGTGGGTCGTGGGTGAGCATCCAGGAGGAAAGGGTCGTCTCGGAACTCAAGGACACCCAGAGCAGCGTGACCAGTCCTGCCACCAGGAAAGATATGAGCCGGTATCCAGCTAGTTGGCGCCAGGTAACCGAAGGACGCCGCAGAGTGATTGTCAAATCCCAGGCTATATACATGGCAGCGCTCATGAAGAAGACATGCACATTTGCAGGGTCGCTTTGTTTTGAAGTTTGCAAAAAGAGGGTAAGCGCTGTCACCAAGAGGGCAGACCATAGTACAGAATCAGGCAACTTGGAATTCTGCAAAGTTGCCGAACTCTCGGAGGTGTTTTGCGTCAAGTTAAGGTAAAAGTACCAAGGTAATACACCAAACAGGGCCCAAGCCATTTGTAGACCGCTGGCCACGATTAGGAACAAAAATAGCAAAAAATCCACAGAGCTGCTGAGGCTAAACTT
>JBIKVD010000355.1:0-4293 GCA_044357055.1 Oligoflexales bacterium
ATCGTAATAGGAATGTGGCCAGCTTCCAGAGCTTTATAAGTGCGTTGGCATATTTTCTGATTGATTTTGACGATGCTCGAGAGAAAATGGTCGTTTCGCTCCGAAGCGGAAAGCGTCTCTCTCACTGGAACATCGACATCCCCTTGATCCAGGACGTCATAGCCCAAGTCGGTAATCTTTTTATGGAGATCGGCAATGCGTACCGCCGCCGGACCCATATTTGCCCCACGGATATTGGCCCCTAAATCCATCGGCACACCGATAATCTCTACTGCTGGATTCACTTACGACCTCCTTGGGCGATAGGTCCTAATTTCCAACGGATTTGCCAAACCTTGTAGATAGCCTCTAAAACGATTTCCAATGACATTTTTGACTTGCCCTCGCGGCGCTCAACAAACTTGATCGGCATTTCCAAAATGCGAGGAGTCTGTTGTCTTGCCCGATATTTCATTTCGATCTGAAAACAGTACCCGTTACTGTGTACTCCGGGCAAATCAATCTTTTCCAATAGTTCCCGGCGCCAGGCATTAAATCCTCCCGTGAGATCACGAATGTTAAGCCCGAGTATGACACGTGCATAGAAGGAGCCGGCCCGACTAATGAGCCTACGAAGAAGGCTCCAGTTTTCGGTCATTCCTCCAGTGACATAACGACTGCCTATCACTAGGTCCTGCCCTTGGCTCAAGCGATCTAATAGGGGGGCTAAATGACTAGGCTGATGAGAAAGGTCGGCATCCATCTGCACGAAAAAACCATAAGGCCTCGCCAAGCCCCATTGAAATCCTGCCAAATACGCGGTACCTAGACCTAATTTTCCAGGCCTCTGCATCAAATGAATTTTCTCAGGGTAATGCGATTGGAAGGATTTGATACGCTCAATTGTGCCATCTTGGCTATTGTCGTCGACCAGAAGTAGATGAACGGAAGGAGCTTGGGACATGATGCTCGACAAAAGATAGTCGATATTATCGACTTCCTGATAAGTGGGGATAATAATGAGGGTCTTTTGCATGGATCCAAATCCCAGGACAAGGAAAGGCTATTACTAATATAGCTAAAAGGGAAAGGCTAGTATGAGTTGATTTTAGGCTATTTGGTGATTGGATGATGGAATGGTGGCTAAAAAACCTGGCTGGGGAAGCCCCAACCAAGTTTACGACCGAGGGGACAACTGTTCGATTTACAGAACCAAATCCGAAGCCAAATTTTAACCAAGAAGACGCAGAGCAACCTGCGGTTGTTGGTTTGCATTGGCCAAGGTAGCGATACCAGCTTGCTGCATAATTTGGTTTTTTGCCAGCTCTGCTGTCTCTGTGGCAAAATCCGCGTCCATGATTCGGCTGCGCGCTTCGGAGATATTCTCCACCTGGATTCCGAGATTTCTTACCGTTGAAGTCAAGCGGTTTTGGATCGCACCTAGATAGGAGCGGTATTCCGAAACCCGAGTCAGAGCATTGTCCATCATGCCAATGCTTTCTTTCGCTTGCTGCTTGGTCTCAACAACCGCTCCTTCAGCACCTTTGCCGATGGCCAAAGATCCTTCGCCATCCGTGAAAGCATTCAGCTGTTGTAGATCAATACGGATAACGTTAACGGGATTTGCGCTGTCCAAGGAATCCGATTCAGCATAATAATCCTTGCTGACTTGAATCTCCAGCGGGTACTCATTTGCTGAAGTGCGCATTTCTTCCGGAAGTTCGGCATTGCCCGTCAAAAGGCGCGTGCCGTTAAATTCCGTGGTGTTGGCGATACGATCAATTTCATCCTTCAGAGCCAAGAATTCTTGGTTGACGAACTGTCGCTCCTGCGGACCGATCGTGTCACTGGATGACTGCACTGCTAGTTCGCGCAAACGGATCAGCATGTTTGATGTTTCCATCAAGCCACCCTCTGCGGTCTGTACCAGCGAAATGCCGTCGTTGGCGTTGCGTTTTGCTTGGTCCAACGAGCGCGTATTCGCACGCAGGTTTTCTGAGATAGATAACCCCGCTGCGTCGTCTGCTGCCTTGTTGATCCGATACCCTGAGGCTAGTTTTGCATTGGTATCTTGCAGCGCCAGGGTGGAGTTTTCCATCCTTCGCTGCGCATTTACCGAAGCAATGTTGGTTCTGATACGTAAACCCATTTGTGTCGACCTCCTGTCGTCTAGAATCACTTCATGTGAATCTAAGCCTGCTATCGGCGGCCTCTTCACAAGATTTAGGGGGTTACGCGGTGCTGAAGCATAACTATTCAATAATATTAGTTTAAAAAATAAAGCAGGGCCCCAAGTTTTTACGACGCTGGGTAAAATCGCCGCGGGTCTAGAATGAGAGAGTCGACTTTTGCGTGGGATGTTTGCTGCAATTTGATATAGGTAGTTCTCATGATGTGCCTATATAAGGGGAATCCATGGATCCTTCAGTTCGCCACGATTGGTCAGTCGAGGAAGTGTCTGCGCTTTACCAGCAACCGATTTTAGAATTGGTCTATCAGGCGGCTTCTGTGCATCGTACTTGGCATCAAGGATCCGAAGTGCAAGTTTGTTCTTTAATATCCGTCAAGACTGGGAATTGTCCGGAGGATTGTGCTTACTGTCCGCAGGCTGCTCGTTATCAAACAGAGATTGACAAGCATGGCCTGTTGCCAGTGGACCAAGTTCTTGCCTTCGCCAAAAACGCCAAAGCCAATGGTGCAACGAGAGTTTGCATGGGAGCGGCCTGGCGTAAAGTCCGCAACAACCAGGAATTCGAACAAGTTTTGGATATGGTCAAGGCGGTCAAAGAAACAGGAATCGAAGTCTGCGCAACTTTGGGCATGATGGAGTTAGACCAGGCGCAAAAGCTAAAATCCGCCGGTTTGCACGCCTATAATCATAACCTGGACACCTCTGAAGATCATTATGGCGAAGTCATTAGTACCCGCACCTATCAGGACCGGCTCAAGACCTTGGCAAACGTTCGCGAAGCAGGCTTAACGGTTTGTTGCGGTGGCATTATCGGATTAGGTGAGGGTGAAACAGATCGCATTGCGTTACTACATACTTTAGCTACCATGGATCCGCATCCGGAATCCGTGCCAGTGAATGCATTGGTACCTGTGCCCGGGACCCCGTTGGCACAGCAAGAAAGAGTGCAGATTTGGGAGATGCTGCGGATGATCGCAACCGCTCGCATTCTGATGCCACGTGCCATGGTTCGCTTGTCAGCGGGCAGACTGGAGATGAGCGAGATCGAGCAGGCCATGTGCTTCTTAGCCGGGGCGAACTCGCTTTTCGCTGGCGATAAGTTACTCACCACGCCAAACCCCGCTAAGGATGCTGACGCACAGCTATTTGATCTGCTGCAATTAAAAAAACGTAGTCCTTACCAAACGGTTCCCCATGAGCTGCAGCATCAAGCTCACTGAGGTTCTTTGCCAATTGAAGCAAGCTCAAGCCGAGCGCAGTGCAGGTTTTTGCACGTCTGCCCTGCTGGACTTTGCTTCGAACGATTATTTGTCCCTGACAAAGAACGCAGCATGGCAGCAGCACGTTTATGAGCATGTTGGAAGTTTTTTGCACGGACCAGCTGGAGTCCACGGTATCACAGGTAGCACCGGGTCTCGGGTGATCTCTGGTTCACATCCGATTTTAGAACAGGTCGAAGAAGCGCTTTGCCTTGAATTCGGTTCCGAAGCCGCCTTGGTTTTTCCCAGCGGCTATCAAGCGAATTTAGCCTTGATGGGTCACCTAGGTGCGCTGGCTGATGTCGCTATCTATGACCAGTACTGCCACGCATCTATCCGGCACGGGTTGAAGCATTCTGGTGTGAAAGCTTACGCCTTTCGTCACAACGATTTTTCCCATCTTGAAGATCGCTTAAAGCGGTTACAATCTTCCTTAAATAAAGTGGTGATTGCCGAAAGCCTATATTCTATGGACGGTGATTTTGCAGATGCAAAAGGTCTGCTAGATCTTTGTCGGCAATATAATGCACAGCTAATATTGGACGAGGCCCATACCTTTGGGTGGCATAATCCAATGAATCCATTTTCTGACGCTATTCCTTTGAATCCTTCCGCAAGCTTGAACAGAGTTTGGCCCTCTGAGAAGCTTGCTTCCATCGTAACCTTTGGTAAGGCCATTGGTGCCGCAGGAGCGGCGGTTGTTGGTAGCAGGCAACTGATAAAATGGATGTTAAGTCAGGCCCACCCAGCCATCTATTCGACTGCGCCTTCGCCTTTAAGTTTCGTTCCGGTGCTGTGTGCGTTGCAATCGATGGCACAGCCTGTTTGGCTGGAGAAAGTGACGGCGCTGCACGGAGTTATAGA
>JBIKVD010000356.1:0-4291 GCA_044357055.1 Oligoflexales bacterium
TGGTACTGACGCAGGGTGGTCGCAATGGAAGCATGAACGGCCAAGGGAATACCATGGTCGGTCAAGAATTTGATGATTTCTGGGGCTATAGCGTAGGATTCTGCGATAATAATCGGGGTTCGCCCGACACTTAAATGCTCTGAGACCAAAGTGAGCAATCGCTCTCGCTCTCGGCCTCGAGTGGCTCCAACCAACTTCTTTTCAGGCGGCATGACGGCCCTAAGAATCAAGGTCTCCGCCTTCTTGATCTGCATCCTGCGGACAATTCCCGTGTGAAAGGGCTGCAAGGCTGGAGCATAGAGCAAGCGACCATGTTGATTCTCGACGTGTAACGAGGCACCGCCTACCACGTTTCCTGCCGGCAATAATTCCATTTTGAGATGGCCAACAGAAAACGGCCGATTGTATTGACAGATTAAAGGACTTTGAGACTTGCCTTGCAGATTGAGTAAGCGAAAGGTTTCCTCACTAGCGATGATCTGAGGTTTGATGTACTGCTTCTTGTACCCAACCAGTGTTGACGAAACAAAAGACAGCAAACCGCCATCAAAAGAATCGAAGGATAAAATGGAGTCGACAAGATGAAGCCCATCTGCCACCCCAGCGATCTCATGGAGTCGAGCTGGGTGGGCATTGCTGTCTGAGGATAGCAATGGACCGTCTAGTGTCGCCACGAAACATCTTTCCCGGGCAACGAGCCTCGTCAGTAAAATAAGGAGCCACTGTACAGTATCTTATTGGCATGCACTCATTCAATGTCAATTGCTCCATGGCCTAAGGCAAGTCGTGATATTTGAATCCAGGTGGGTAGCCAGTCCTCTCTCAGAGGATCTAGGAGGGATGAATCGGGTAGCGAGAATAGTACACAGTACGCCAATAGAATTCGTCAAAAGGAGTTATCCCCTCAAGGGAGCCATTGTTGATCTCCTTATAAATGGACAAATATTCTTTATAGCGCTTGGCGATCTTTTCGAAAATTGATCTTCTATTTTCATATGTTATGCCCATTTAGCTTCTCCCTTCGACCTCGGGTTCCATAACATATTCGGAATCTTATAAAATAACTTTAAATTTTATAAAATGTTTGTTATAATAAGAACACAATATAACATATTATGTAGGTATAACAGATGCTTGTTATCTATTTCATCATGTTTGTCGTCGGTCTGGCGGGGATAGTCTATTCACTGTTCTCGATCTTTAAAGAAAGCCAGCCTTGGATCAGGGCAAAAAGACGAAGCCGAAGCCAAGGCTCCCTTTTCTCGCAACTGGAAACCCAGCATCGGCAGCTTCGACAATTAAGGTATAAAATGCCGTTGATGAAAAACGGCTACATTGTGAATTTCTATGAACAAACCTTAATGTCTTTTGAAACCCTCCTGGCTGCTATTGTTGCAATAGCCAAGGGCCGGGATGATTCTCTGCTTGCTCAAGGCGCCGGGTCCTTTTCACCACTGGAGAGCGCCCAAAGCCTGGTTTCCCATTTAAGCGGGAAAATTAAAACCATAGAAAAAGCGGTGACTACTGAGCTACAGGGTCAGCCCGTAGGAATTGAGGATCTCTACCCTAAAACTCAAAGCAGCGATAGTTTAGGCTGCTATTTCTGTTCAAAACCAGAAATAAAAAGCGCGAATTCCATCGTTAAAGTCAAAATTGACGGCAAGCAAGTGAAAGCCCATTCCTGCACCAAATGTCGATCGTTTCTTTTGACGCACAAAACCATCAAAGTTTTATTTTTTCCTCAGGACGGGCAGAATGTCCATTGGTCTCAGTACCGTGACTTTGTTTCTAACCACACTTATTGGAATCTCAACGGCCCTGCTGAAACCAAACCCACAAAGTCGCAACTGCGGCTCTTAAGATGTGACAATTGAATTTTTCACTCGCCGCCTGATCCCTTCTGCACTTACCAAATAATAACGATCCAACGGTCGGCTCGAGCTATTCCTCTGCTATCTCCACCTTGGCATGTTTCTCCCCATTTTCATTTCCCTTGATTTCAATGCTAGTATGGTCCTAATTATCACTATGATTTTTTCTCACATTTAAGGGCTTACACATGACAAATACCGTAAAAGTTGCTGTAACGGGTGCTGCCGGCCAAATTGGATATTCCTTGTTGTTTCGCATCGCTTCTGGTGAGCTCTTTGGCAAAGATACGCAGGTGGAGCTATCTCTGGTTGAATTACCGATGAGTATAAAGGCCGCTGAAGGTACTGCTATGGAACTCGAAGACTGCGCTTTCCCCAACTTGAAGGCGATCCATATCCACGACAACCCACAGCAAGGGTTCGACGGCATCAATTGGGCCCTGCTTGTCGGCTCAAAACCACGTGGGCCCGGCATGGAACGCAATGATCTCATTCGCGAAAACGGACCTATTTTTGTCGAACAAGGAAAAGCCCTGCTAAAGGCAGCCAGCAACGTTCGCATTGCCGTGGTCGGCAACCCATGCAACACCAATGCCCTCATCGCCCAACACAACTGCAAGGATGTCCCTGCCACCCGCTTTTCCGCCATGACAATGCTCGATGAAAACCGGGCCAAGGCTCAATTGGCAATAAAGGCGAAATTACCTGTTTCAAGCATTACGGATATGGTGGTTTGGGGTAATCATTCCTCGACGATGTTCCCTAATTATGAGCTAACGACCATCCAGGGAAAGCCAGCTGTTCAGGTCATAAATGATCGTCAGTGGTTAGAAAGTACTTTTATGGGCATTGTACAAAAGCGCGGAGCGGAAATCATTGCTGCTCGCGGCAAGTCCTCAGCGGCTTCAGCTGCCAGTTCGCTCATCGATCATGTCCGGAATTTCATTCAACCCACTGGCAAGATCTTCTCTGCTGCAGTACCTAGTGACGGTCAGTACTATGGAATTCCCAAAGGCTTAATGTTTTCCTTTCCCATCCGCGCCCGCGCTAATGGTGAATATGAGATCGTTCAGGGTATGGAATTATCAGCCTACGCAAAGTCCATGATCCAAAAAACCACCGACGAGTTGTTGGCGGAACGGGATGTCGTCAAGGACCTCTTGGTCAGATCCTAGTAACTCTCCTAAGCTGTTTTCATCCCGAGCGATTGTCATCCTGAGCGTAGCGAAGGATCTCGCTGCGCTCAGAATGACGCCTCGTCTTTTTCCGCAAAAATTTTGCTAACGAGCGAAGTGACGCTACAATAGTTTTGGTGGTTGCCGCGCCCTCGTGGGACACCAATTTGATTGCAATGATTAGGGGTCCCAATGAATTGCTCCTCTATTCCCGCTATTCTCAGGACCATCATCCCAGCCGTCCTGGTCTCGTCATGCATACCCGGATTTCTTGAAAAGTACACGCAAGAGGGTCCAAGGGTCTCGGACACAAAGGACGAAGCCTCAGCGGACTCACCCTCGTCTAGCAGCGACGAGCGTAAGATCCAGACTCTGCGCCCCAACCAGTATTTGATTGCCTCGCCCTATCAGCAAGTCTGGGACGGTGCCCTCTCGGTATTGATGGAAAATTACAGTCTGACAATAGTTGATGAAAAAAGCGGCATTATCGCCACAGAATGGGATAAATACTATCGCCATGGGCGCCTATTCCGCAACAAAGTCACCTTGCGACTGGTAAGAAGCGGAAGCCAGCGGACAGAACTCACCATCCAAAATAGTTTAGAACAAATGAAGGCCCAGAATTCCCTGCAAAATGAATGGGTACCAACCAGTGATGAAGGCGAAGAATCACAAAGAATCGTAAGAAATACCGCAACCGTCCTTGGCCTTCCCCTAGACGGTCTGAATCCCGCCTTTGAACTGGCAAAGAAACCGACCCAACAAGCACTTTGAGTTCTTTACTCATCAACTTCTTAGTTTCACTCGATTACGCTGTAGCCTGCGTTTACTTTACGCGTCGAAGCGACATTGAACTCGCATTAAAAAAAAGGAAATAAGACATGACCTCCCTACGACGTTTTTCCTTCATGATTATCACCAATTTGGCGATTTTTCTAACGATCGCGATCACGGTTTCTGTCCTCATGAAAGTCTTCGGTCTCGAGCCCTACTTGCAAAACGGCATGGGTTTTAACTACGGTGCCCTATTTGTCTTCTGTTTGCTCTGGGGCATGGTGGGAGCGTTTGCTTCCCTCTTGTTATCAAAAACCATGGCGAAATGGACGATGAAACTGCGGGTTCTCAACCCCCAGAGCGCTCAAGGTCCTGAGGGTGATTTGGTCCGCACCGTTCACAATTTAGCAAAAGCCGCGGGATTGCCAAAAATGCCTGATGTGGCAATTTACGATAGCCCCGAAGTCAATG